>JAYVRQ010000040.1:0-8732 GCA_043776145.1 Chthoniobacteraceae bacterium | reverse complement strand
GTCCGCCCGTTCCGCAAGTTTCTCCTGCGTCAACCCGCTCTTTTTCCGGTGCTCCCGAACGGCAGCACCCAAAAGTTTGCGATGTTGCGGGATGGCCGGCACAGCTAGTCACAACACCACCGGGGCCGCGAGCCGGCCACAGCCTATAGCTTGTATATTTCACCTTGACTCGGAGTGTCGGCAGCCCAATTCTGCACCTGCCAAAGCAAGTTAGGGTTACCCGCATTGGTTCAGTCATCCTCCAATTCTTCCATGAAATCGTCTCGCCTCCATTTCATCTTCGTCTTCCTTCTGCTCGTTTTGCCTTCTGCAAAGGCGCAATTCACCCTCGGCCTCCGCCCCGTCGCGCCGGGAACGGGAGAACTGCGCTTCACCTTGGATCCCGGCTATTACTATTGCCTGGAAAGCTCCGGCGATATCTTACGGGCAGCTTTGCCCCGGCGAGTGGGTGGATGCTCGGGAACGGGCTTTTGAAAACGTGGACGTTGAACTACCCGACCAGCCCGGCAGCAGGCGGCGGCGGCTCGGGGGCCACCGGGGGCGATGTGTTCTCGCTGTTTCCATTCGCCAACGGCAAGACGCTCGTCACTTGGTTCGGCCCTGCGGAGGCGCGTTTCAGCGTGCTGGTGGCTGGAAATTATTCGGGCCTTCCGCCCTTCGTCAATGTGCCGGGCAGCGGCCCGGTGCCAAGCGTCCTCCTGCTCTCGGGCCGCCTTGATTGGGATTCCGCCTACGAAGCTCTCGTCCCCTCCCTGCTCCCCGCCGCGCAACAAACCGTTCTCACCCATCTCCCGACTCCCATCGCGGCCATGAATGCGGCGACCTCCGGCGGTGCTGTCGGCACCGGGGTAGTTATCGAATCCGCCAAGCACTTCTTCCGCATCCACCGCATGGAGACGGATGCGGATGGCGACGGGCTTGATTGGGCTGCTGAGATTTTCCAATACGGCACCGACCCGGACAATGCAGACAGTGATGGCGATGGGATGAGCGACGCCGCGGAACTCGCCGCGGGACACTCACCCACCCTCTCGGAGGTGGCGCATCGCCTGCACGTGCTGGTTCCCGATCGCGAGAATGACGTACTGCTCGATCTCAATGATGGAAACGTCGAACTGCATTGGGATGCGCCTGCGGACAACACGGTGCAGCATCTGTGTGTCGAGTGGTCGAAGGATGGCGGACCTTGGGTGGTGCGCGGCACTTACCCAGTCAATGTCACCCAGCACACGGAGAACGGCCTTGAATCGCTCGTGGGGTTTAGGTTCCGCGTCGTTTCACTCTACTCATCCAGTCCCGAGCTGGCCTCAATGAGCGTGGACTATGAGGTGCCTTTCCTCAAAAGGATCGAAGTGCGCAATGTGTGGAGCACCTATAACTACCCATCCGACTTCCTGCCCCGGAGTGGGCCGCAGATCAAATACCGGGATTTCACCTCGACCTATGACTCCACGGAAGTTAGCGATGGAGTCACGAAGGTCACGTCGTGGTCTTACAATCATCATCTCGATACGGACCCGGCGGTGGAAGCAGCCTATGGAAGTGGCACGGTGACGGCGGACGGAACGCCAGCCGCGCAATGGTCGGACGAATACTCGGAGACGAATCCGCATTTCGGCACCGCCGCGTTCGCGCCCGCCTATCACACTCACGGGCATAGTTCCGCACCGCTCCCGCTCCCAGCCTACGATGTCGAGCATGAATTGAGTTTCAATCTGGTGCGTGGCGTTCCGCCCGTCTTTGCCGGCGAAGGTTATCCGAAAACCTGGGGCATCATCCCAACGGACAGCGGGCCGGCCTTTCTGCCGACGAGAGGCCCGATCCTGAGCCTGCTCAAGAACGGATGGTCTCCGGGGAACGAAACCGAGACGGACAGCGATGGCTCAGGCTACTCTTTTACCATGACCTCCACGGAAACTTACAGCGATCCCCTGCTGACGGCCGACATGATCGTACTGACGGAGAAGAACCTGCAGCCCTTCGACGCAAACTGGGACGCGCCGTTCTGGGGGTGGATATTCAGCCGCTTCACCACCTTCGGGGGTTATCGGTGGAATGGCGGCTTTTCCTACAAGTATGTCAAGGGAGCAGGCTTTGCGTCCTTCACGCCGGAGACCTGGCCGGTGGATGTCACGGTGGCCTGGCGGAATCTGATTGAATCCGGGACTTGGTACAGCGTGACGCGCGGCCAGGTGCGCGTGGTGGTGAATCCGCCCGCAGTGGATGCGCACATGCTGCTGCTGCACCGCTTTTCACCCGAGCCACCGCCGGACCCGGACCCGGAGGATAACATCCCCGGCCCGCCCGGCGACCCGCCCGAATACCGGCTGCTCGACTTCGCGGTGACGGCGCATGAAGGGATTTCGTCCACTCAGACCATCGACCCGCTCAGCCCGCTGGGCCTCGGGACAAACCGGGACGGGGAGCATGCGGTTTCCCTCCTGCCGGTGGACTTAGTGATTGGAATACCGAAGGAAGATGACGACACCACGACGACCTCAACGCTAACTTCGGGGACCGGCTTGGCAGCAGCGCCACCACCACCCATCTCTAACCTCGCAACGGGAGCCGACATCGCTTTCGACATCGAAAACAATCTCGTCCCGGCTGACAAGGAAGACACCGAGGGCGGATGGGCCGTCTTGAACCTCGATGACGATGATAACGATGGCGGATCGTGGGCACATGCTCAAAACATCGTCCACCCCGACCTTGCAGACGCCAATGGAGTGACGGGCGAAAATGACCTCATCATCTTGGGAATCAAGGAAGTCGCCGTGCCAGGCATCACTTACCGGCTGAAGTTCGACAATACCAACGTCCGCTTATGGAAGGTGAGGCAGAAGGGTGCCGCGACCCAGGAGGTCATCTCGGAGCAAACCGAGTTCACCATCCCGCCGGGAGGAAAATGGAAGCAAGTGTTCCTCGAAGGCATCAAGCCGCACGACGACGACAAGGGAACCATCATCACCGAGCAGATCAGGGTCGGGGCCACCGGGCAATGGACGGATGCGGACACGGTGAAAGTGCGGGTGGCTCAACCCATCCTCGCGTTTTTCGGTGAGGGGAATCTCTGGCAGTCGGACTATGACACGCTGGTGCAGATGGCGAAAAATCGCGCGGGCACCGATCCCACCCGGAATCGTAACACGCTTTTCAACGACACCGATAAGATCAAGGAAACCTATTTCATGCCGGGCAAGACCCAGGCGGGCAAGGATGTCTGCTATAGCCTGAGCACCGTTTGGGGATTGAGAGCGGCGCAGATTGCCAAGATCGCGCTCGCGCTGAAAGACACGAACATCGTGATGACCGGCCATGCGAATTGGGGCGTTGGGATGGCTTTCGGCAAAAACTTTTCCAGCTACGAGCAGTTCTTTTCCATGGCCGGGGGGACTACTCCGGCGGTGAGTTTGGAGGGCTTCCATGAACATGATGCTCTGACTATCTACGGCGGGCCGCTGACGTTGAGGCCGGGTGCGATCGCCCAACTCAACGGGCATCTTGCCGCAAACCCGGCCAACCGTGTCATCGCCGGCATCCCGCTGCCGAATATCGACCGCTACCCGAATGACGAGGCGCCAGTGGTCGCGCCGGGCACCGCGTTTGCGCAGCGCAATATCGTCGAGCTATTGCCGGTGGGTGGCAATGTGCAGACCTACAACATCCGCTGGAATTTTTTGCCTGCGGACAACTGGGACAAGGACGAAGCGGGGGACAAGCGCACCGTGCTGCAAATCGCAACCGACGTGCCTGCGGCGCTACAGTATCGTTCGCTGTTCCTGAACCAGTGCAGCTCGTTCCGTTATTCCATTGAGAGCTTTAAGCACGGCGATGTGGTAACTGCGTGGCAAGCTATATCGAATCCGAGCCTGGCGAAAGACTACTCTGAGGGCGTTATGGATGGGCTCACATGGGCGCAAATCGAGACGAAGCTTGAACAGCGTGATCCACCAACCCCAGGAAAATTCAGACCCCGCAGCAGCTTTGATCTCACTTCGTTTCCATGAAAGCCTTTCATCTTGGTGCCCTGTGGTTATTCCTGATTTCCGGAGGAATGAATGCCCAATACGATGGGCGTTTCGAGCGCGTGCTTGAGGCTTACATCAAGGAAGATAACAAATCGGCCGATAAGACAATTCGGGATCGAATCGCATCTAGCTGGTCCGGCATTAGCACAATGGATGGTATTCGCTCGATAGTTCGAGAATTACTAAAGCCGACGGGAGGTGATCGGCGCGGTAGCTCATTTGAACTGTTGGAGCGCAGCGAAGTTCCGCGCGACCAAATCGTCAGTTACTTGTTGGAAAGCGCGGAGGCGCACCGCGGCGATCTCGTATTGTTCGTGCAGCATTTCTTTCTGTTCTCGGAGTATCCCGAGGACGACCGGATTTTGAAATTCCTGGCACCCATGCTCGAGAATAAAACCGTGTCAGAACCGTATCGAAAGCTCGGCCCACGCGAAGAGCGGGACAATGAAGCACGCTATCGGTTGTGCGATTCGGTTCATGGAGCGATTCTCCAAATCCTGGAGAAACGGGGAGAAATCAAACCCGGCGATCCCGGCTACGGCGACCCCGGCGGCGAAGCGACAATTAGCAAACGCGAGATCAACATCGCCCAACTCGAACCCATGCTAGTTAGGTCCGGCTACTTGGCGGCGGCGCAGCCTGCCGCCAACCCGCCGCCGGACCCGGCACCGCCGGAAGCAACTCCACCACCGAACCCGTCGCGACCTGGTGACTTGGCGATTGGTATTCCAAAAGATGATGCGAGCGAGTTACCAAGTGCGGACTCAACTAACCAAGTGCAGGTCGAGGCTGGGCAAACCAACTGGCTTGCGTGGATGGCTGGCGGCGTGCTGGTGCTAGGTCTCGGTTGGTTCGTGTGGAAAAAGCGCGGCTGAACTTCCACTCGGTAGCTATCTGGTAACTGCGCGCCGTAACCCGCCGCGCTCCCAATAAGAATGGCGGCGTCCCGTCGCGCGTGGGTTGCGTGCCCCCCAACCGTGCAGGCATCGCGCCCGCGCAGGGAGTGCCTGAGGTTTTTGACATGTTTTCCCGTGCCGCTCCGGCGTTCATGCCGCGTGTCTTTTGCAAAGCCGTGATGCGCGCCTCTGTGGCGGCGATTTCATTTTGCTGAACGACGAGCGTTGCCGTGAGGCCGGGCGCGAGGGTGGCCACGACGACGATTGGAACGGTCTTCATGGTTTGAAAAAGCGGGAAGGGACGGGTTAAGCGCGCATACTTTTCCAGCACTGGGAGGCAGCATCAATCGAAGCGCACACCCATCACATCCCGGCGGTGGGAGCGTCGATGGTGTAGAGTTGGATCGGTTGCTGCACGCCGCGCAGGCGCACTTCGGCAATCTCCCGGAATTCCCCGCAAGCGTCGCCCACCGCATCCACCACGGCGCGGCTCACGAGCAAATCGGTGCCATACTCCCTGTTCAAGGATTCGATGCGCGAGGCGACGTTCACCACGTCACCGATGGCGGTGTATTCCATGCGTTGCTCGGAGCCGATGTTCCCCACGATGGCGTGGCCAGAATGGACCGCCACGCCGATCCGCACTTCCGCACCCAACTGGTCCTTGATCTCCGCGTGCAGGGAGTCGATCTCCTTCCGCATCGCCATGCTGGCGCGCACGGCCATGCGCTGATGTTCCGCGTCGTCCAGCGGAGCGCCGAAGATGGCGAGCACGCCGTCGCCCGTGAATTTGTCGAGCGTGCCGCGGTGGGCGAAAATGATCTCGATCATTCGCCCGAGAAAGAGATTGAGAAACCGCACCAATTCCTCGGGCGGGACCCTCTCGGTGAGCGCGGTGAAATTCCGAATATCCGCGATGAGCACCGTGATCTCGCGCCGTTCCCCGCGCAGCGCCGGGAGTTCGCGATTCGCGAGGACGCCCTCCGCCACATCGCGCGAGACATACCGCGTCAGCGCGCCTTTCAGCATTTCGCGGTCGCGCAAGGCCGCAGCCATTTCATTCACCGCCTCGGCGACGGCTCCGAATTCATCGCGACTGGCGACGCTCACGCGCGTCTCCCAGTCTCCGTGGCCGATGCGCTGCACCCCGGCTCGGATTTTTTCGAGAGGCGCATTCGCCAGTTGAGCGATCACGAGCGCGAGGCCGAGGGCCACCGCCACTGCGCCGCCGGTGGCGGAAACACCGGTCCAGAGAAGGCTCCGCAAGCGCGCGAGGACTTGATCGGCGGCAATATCGACGCCCAGCACTCCGACGGTCTTTCCCTGCGCATCGTGGATCGGCGCGTTGGCGCTCAGCCACGTTCCGAAGGCATCATGGCTGAATGAATCCTCCGCATAGGCCCGTTCCAAACTCAGCTGCTGGCCGGTTTCGCTGACGAACTCGACGGGATCGCCGACATGGGATTTGGCCTCGTCGTTTTCTTCGGAATCCACGACGTAAATCCAGCGGGGCGGCTTCTCCGCCGTGCGCCGCATGGCATAGACGAACCGCACGTACACATCATCGCGACGATTCGCATCGCGCATCCCCCGCAGGCTGCGCTCGATTCTGGAATAGGCGGGTGATTGCTCGTCCCCGCGCGTCTGGATCGTTTCGAGCAAGCCGCCATCGACCTGGCTCGCCGCCGTGGTGGCAATCGACAGCGCCTGACTTTGGATTTGGCGAAAGAGGATTCCCCGCGATTGATGATAGTAAAGCGCGAGCACGAGTCCGCCGGTCATGGCCACGAGCAGCGCCATCGCGATCGCCAGTTTGGTTCGATAGCGCATGGGACGTTTATTAGCAGAAGAAAAATGAAACGCGCAACGCCATCGCGCAGAACGCCGGGAATCCTTTCTCGCCAGGCGGACATAGGATGACGGAGGATTCGGCGCGGCGGTGCAGCTGTTGGAGACTTCGCGGCTGCCGCAGGCGTTGTAGAACCATCCACTAATAATCTACCGGCCCAGTCCGTCTCACCCACGCTGACAATTCTTTGACAAGCCTGCCGTTGCGCCGCGCACGCGGGCGGTGGCATTGTCAGCGCAGTTTCTTACACCCCATGATTATGAAGACACCTCTCGCCCTGCTCCTGCTCGGAATCTCGGTCGCTCGCATGTCGTTGCTGGCGGATAACGAGATCGGTTTTATCGAAAAATTTGCGCTCGCGAAAGATCGGGCGGTGGTCCTGCAGCAGCTCGTGCCTGGGACGGAGGAGTATTATTTCTTTCACGCGCTGCATTACCAGAACACGGCGCAGGCGGCGAAGCTGGCGGCGATCATGGGGCCGTGGGCGAAGCGGTTTCCGGATTCGGAGAAGCGGCGGATCATTGAGAATCGCGAGGCTTTGATCGGGTATGACGCGGACCCGCAGAAGACTTTGAAGTATCTGCGCGAGAAGCTGGGGCTGGAGTTTAATCATGTGCAGGAGGTGCGCGATGCGAAGCCGGATTTGCCCGCCGTGCTTGATCCAGCCTTGATCTCGCGGGAGGTGTTTCTTCAACAAGCGTTGCAGGATGACGGGTTGAACGGGCTGGCGGATGATGAGTTGGAGCGGCTGGTGCGCGACAAGACCCCGTTGCGGCCGGCGCAGCGGAATGTGGTGCTGACGAAGCTGACGCGGCCGGATGTGCCGGGGTTGGTGGAGATGATCGCGGAGGATTTGAAGACGACGGAGAACCGGCACTTCGGGGATTTTCCGGTGCATCGGCTTTTGCTGCCGGAGCAGCTCGATGCGCTGGCGAAGCTCGTGCCGGCGATCGGCGATCAGCAGGCGTTTGTGTTTGCGAAGCTGCGGAAGCTCGCGCCGGGGGCGGATGCGGATGCGGAGTTTGATTCGGCGGAGCGCGAGGCGTGGCTGGATCGGCAATGGGCTTATGTGAAGACGCTGCCGGCTTCGTGGAATTCGCTGAAGGCGCACGTCCTTTTCGCGCGGTTGCAGCACGACCGCACGCGCGGTGTTTACGACAAGGCGCGCTTTCTCGAATACGTGAAGCTGCCGCGGCCCGTGCCTTACATGAGCCAGAAATTCCTCGAAAGCGCGGACGTGGCGCGGCACGCAGTGGATCTGAATGCGAACTTCGATGAGGCGCGCATTGGCATCCCGCCGATCCGCACGGATGAGCCGCTGGTGCGCGAGTATCTGCTGCGCTTTTTTGTGGAGGAGGAAAAGTGGGAGCCGTGGACGCAGTGGCTGCGGGATACGTTTGTGAAGCCGCTGTTCGCGGAGGCGAAGATCACGGCGGGCGTGGGCGATCCCGAGAAGTGGGCGTCGCTGCTTTCGCCGCAGTCGTTCCAGGCTTTGAAGGATCGCGTGGACATGGAATTCCCGGCGAACAACGCGCCATTCCTCGCGCCCGCGGACGACGTGGCGATCGACGTGACTTTCAAACACGCGCCTAAGCTGATCGTGAAGATCTATGAGCTTAACACTCTGTCTTATTTCCTAACTCAGAAGCGTCAGCTAAATACCGATCTGAACCTGGATGGCCTGGTCGCTAACTCCGAACAGACGCACGATGGCGAGGCGTCGCCATTCAAACGGCTAACTAGGACGTTCAAGTTTCCTGAGTTAAAGGGGAAGCGCGGCGCGTGGGTGATCGAGTTTATCGGCGGTGGAAAATCGTCGCGCGCCCTGATCCGCAAAGGCCAGCTCTCGCTCGTGCAGCAGACGGGGCCGGCGGGCGACTTGCTGACAGTGCTCGATGAAACGCGGCAACCGGTGAAGGATGCAGTGGCGTGGCTGGATGGGCGGAAGCTTTCGCC
>JAYVRQ010000039.1:0-8733 GCA_043776145.1 Chthoniobacteraceae bacterium | reverse complement strand
GCCCGCTCACGCTCGATCCCGGCCACATCGCGAAAGACTCCGTGATTTGAATGCCGGTGTTTTTCTCCACATCGAGGAGTTTCCAAAGCGTTCCTTTTTCGGTGTGGTCCGGGCACGCGGGATAGCCTGCGGCGGGACGGATGCCGCGATATTTTTCCGCGATCATGTCGTCATTCGTGAGACTCTCGACGCGACCGTAGCCCCACTCATCGCGCACGCGCTTGTGCAGGCATTCCGCAAACGCTTCCGCGAGCCGGTCGGCGAGCGCCTCGGCCATGATCGCGTTGTAGTCGTCGTGCGCGGCTTTGAATTTCTCGACAATCTCTTTCAGACCAATGCCGCTCGTGACGGCGAAAGCCGCGAGATAGTCAGGCTGCGTGCCTTTCGGCGCGATGAAATCCGCCAGCGAACGCTGCGGCTCGCTTTCTTTTTTCTCCATCTGCTGGCGCAGAAAGCGGAACGTCGTGAGCACCTGCGAACGCAATTCATCGGTGTAAATCTCAACGTCGTCGCCGACAGAATTCGCGGGGAAAAATCCATACACTCCGCGCGCTTCGATCAGCTTTTCACGGACGATGCGATCAAGGAGCGTCTGCGCGTCGGCAAAAAGTTTGCGCGCCTCTTCACCGTATTTTTTGTGATCGAGAATCGCCGGATACACACCGCGCAATTCCCACGTATGAAAAAATGGCGACCAGTCGATGAACGGGACTAGCTCTTCGAGAGAGACGGCGATTCTTCGGCCACCTTTAGCATCGGCTCGCGCCCCTCGCGCTGCCGCTTCTCGATGAGCATCTTCACCACGCGCTCCGACGACTCCTCGCTGACGCGCCGCCAGTTCCAATTCCGCCACCGACAATACTCGTGCCATTCCTTCCGATCCTTGAGTTCGTCCGGGATCGGCGTCCGGTTCAGCCGGATGCTCTCGTTGTACATGACCTCGTGCAGCTGCGCGTACCGCTGCTGCTTTTCTTCGGGCATATTCAAGGGTTCGATGTGGGTCATGTTTTGCGTCCTCCGCTGCTTTGCGAATGAGGTTAGCATACGCGTTCCCGTGGGCAAGGCGCAGGTCTTCGAGCACTTCTTTCCACGTCACGCCCACAGCCTTGCCGAGTTCCTTGGCGAGTTGCTGCACCGTCGATTGAAACGCCGCCTTTCCACCCATCGCCGCGCCGAGCACCACGACCGCGTCCGTGCGAATGCCCGCGACGGAAAGCGCCTCTTGCATCGCGTTAAGCGTTTCGCCGCTCGTGAGAATGTCATCGACAAGGACGACTCTGCGGCGACCGATGACGAGCCGCGCATTGGTGGGCACGATGATCGTGGTGGGCATCCCGATCTTATTGAGATAGCCGCGGCGGTTTTTCGCTTCTTCTTCGGACTCGCAATCGAGTCCTTCGTAAATCTCGCCGCCAAAAAACCGCTGCAACCATTTCGCGAGCGACTTTGGGAGCGAGTTGAGGCCCGAGGTGGAAGGCGCGAGCACATACACGAAATCGCCAACCAGCGCGGGGGTGTACGTGTCGAAAAAACAATGCCGGTCGAGAAAATCGCGCGCGAGTTCATCGGAGAATCGCTGACTCTTCAGCCACCGCTTTTCTTCCACCATCTGCGGCGTGTTGTCCGTGGTGTAGTAAGTCGGCGGGCAGTCGAGCGCGAAGATTTGCTTGAGTTCGGAGGCGTCGGCGATGTCGCGTCCGCCGATGCGGCGGGGAAAAGCGGGCTCGCTTTCCAAGGACATCGTGCCGCTGGATAGCACGCGCACGCCGAGGAATTCTGGCTGTGCGATGTCCTCCACGCGCCATTCGATCGGCGTGCGATTGCCGCGCGCGGTTTCGAGCGGGATGAGTTTTTGCGATGTGCCGGCGTGCTGCGCGCGGAGTTTTTCGTAGTCGGCAAAGTGCTGCGTCACGAAAGCCTCGCGCCCGTCTTTGCTGAGCAGGCTTGTCGTCACCGGCACGGCGCGGCTCGCGTCGAGGACGTGGACAATGGGCTGGCTGTAGTGCGGCGCGATTTTCACGGCGGTGTGCATCCGGCTCGTGGTCGCGCCACCGATGAGCAGCGGCAGCTTGAAGCCCGTGCGTTCCATCTCGCGGGCGACGTGCGTCATTTCGTCGAGGCTCGGAGTGATGAGGCCGCTGAGGCCGATCAGGTCCGCGTTTTCCTCCTTTGCACGGGCAAGGATTTTGTCGCACGCGACCATCACGCCCATGTCGATCACTTCGTAGTTATTACAAGCGAGCACGACGCCGACGATGTTCTTGCCAATGTCGTGGACATCCCCTTTCACCGTCGCGAGCACGATTTTTCCCTGCGCCTTCACGGTCTCGCCGCGCGCGGCCATCTCGGCTTTTTCCGCCTCCATGAATGGTGTGAGATACGCGACCGCCTTCTTCATCACGCGCGCCGATTTCACGACCTGCGGCAAAAACATTTTCCCCGCGCCGAACAAATCGCCGACGACGCTCATTCCGGCCATCAGCGGGCCTTCGATGACCAGCAAGGGCTTCCCGAGCTTCGCGCGCGCCTCTTCCGTGTCGATGTCGATGTAAGCGTCGATGCCTTTCACGAGCGAATGCGAGAGCCGTTCCTCGACCGTTCCCTTGCGCCATTCCTCCTCTTTTTTCTGCGCGTCTTCGCTCTTGCCGGAACTCGCGGCTTTCAGCTTTTCGCCAAACTCCACCAGCCGCTCCGTCGCATCCGCGCGGCGATTCAGCAGCACGTCTTCCACGAGTCCCTTCAACTCCGGCTCGATCTCCTCATACACTTCGAGCATCCCCGCATTCACGATTCCCATGTCCATGCCGGCCTGGATCGCGTGGTAAAGGAACGCGCTGTGCATGGCCTCGCGCACATGGTTGTTGCCGCGGAAGCTGAACGAAATGTTCGACACGCCGCCGCTCACTTTCGCGTGCGGCAGGTTCGCTTTGATCCAGCGCGTCGCCTCGATGAAATCGACCGCATAGTTGTTGTGCTCCTCCATGCCGGTCGCGACCGTCAGGATGTTCGGATCGAAAATGATGTCCTCCGGTGGGAAGCCGACTTCATCCACGAGGATGCGATATGCGCGTTCGCAGATGCGGATTTTTTCCGCGTAAGTCGCCGCCTGCCCGTTTTCGTCAAACGCCATCACGACGACCGCCGCGCCATATTTCAAAACCGCGCGCGCCCGCTCGCGGAACATCTCCTCGCCCTCTTTCAGCGAAATCGAGTTCACGATGCCTTTCCCCTGCAAACATTTCAGCCCCGCCTCGATCACCTCCCACTTCGACGAGTCCACCATGAACGGCACCTTCGCGACCTCCGGCTCGCTGCCGAGCAGTTGCAGGAAGCGCGTCATCGCCGCGACGCCGTCGATCATTCCCTCGTCCATGCAGATGTCGATGACGTTGGCCCCGTTCTCGACCTGCTGCCGCGCAATCGCGACGGCCTCCTCGTATTTCCCGTCCTTGATGAGCCGCGCAAATTTCGGCGACCCCGCGACGTTCGTCCGCTCGCCGATCATCAGGTAGCTGCCGATCTGCTGCGTGAAAGCATCCGAGCCCGAGAGCCGCAGCGGGATCGCCGCGCCGGTGGAAAATTTCGTCTCCTCGCGAATCTCGCGGGGCCGCGCATTTTCGAGCGCCTTCGCGATCGCCGCGATGTGCTCCGGCGTATTGCCGCAGCATCCGCCCGCGATGTTCACAAAGCCGCTCTGCGCAAAATCGCCAAGGAAGCGCGCCATGTCATCCGGCTTCAGGTCGAAGCCTGTCGGCGAAAGCGGATTCGGCAATCCGGCATTCGGATACGCGGAAACATACGTGCCGGATTTCTCCGCGAGTTCTTCCAAAAATGGACGCATCAAATCCGGTCCGAGCGAGCAATTGAGCCCGACGGACAACGGCTTCAGATGCTTCACCGCCTCCCAATACGCATCCACTTTTTGCGCCGACACGAGCGTTTCCCCACCGCGCCCAACCGCCGCGGAAATCATCACGGGCAGCCGCACGCTGTCCTTTTCAAAAACTTCCTGCACCGCGACGAGCGCCGCCTTCGCATTGAGCGAATCGAAAATCGTCTCCACCAAAATCACATCCGACCCACCCGCGATCAGCCCGCGAATGTGCTGCATGTAAGCCAGCTTCACCTGATCGAATGTGCAGACGCGAAAACCCGGATCGTCCGCATCCGGCGAATTGCTCAGCGACACCTGCATCGGCCCGACCGCACCCGCCACAAAGCGCTGCCGCCCCGTCGCATTCCCCACGCGATCCGCCCACTCGCGACACTGCCGCGCCGAGGTCTCGCTCATTTCCCGCGAAAGCTCGTTCAGGAATTTGTCCTCGATGATTTTCTGAAAAAACTCCGGGTCTTTCTTCCCGCCATGCTCGCGCGGGTCTTCCACGAAAAAGTCGCTGAGCGCGATCGAGGTCACGCCAAAGGTGTTCGTCTCGATGATGTCCGCGCCCGCTTCCAGAAAGCGCCGGTGGATGTCGCAAATCATCTTCGGCTGCGTGAGCGAGAAGAAGTCGCCGCAATTCAGCATGTCCTTCCGCGCATCCTTGAACCGCGTACCGCGCACATCCGCCTCCGTCATTCCGTAAGTGCGGATGGTCGTCCCCATCGCGCCGTCGATGATCGCGATGCGCTGACGAAGGATTTTTTCGAGCGGATGAAGGTCAGGCATGGCTCGGGAAATAAAGGCGGACTCGAAAGCGCCGCAAGGAACAAATTATCCCATCATGATTGGAAGATGGGTTCATAAATCAGGCCTCGTCCGATTGCAGGAGCGCGGAATCTACTCGAATCCGCAACTGCCACCGGGCAAAGGCTGTCGAACCTTGTTGATTTGAGGAGCTGCACGAAACCATACAATTCCGCTATTCACCACCACCCACATGGAAACCTCGCCACCGAACTCGCCTCGCTGACTGAATTCCTATCGAACACATCATGCCGCTTTACGAAATGACCTCGGACACCTTCCGTCCGCTCAGCGAAGCCTCCTTCGCCGATCTAAAAGTGCGGGAGCGCGATGACCTACAGCGACTACTGCGCGCACAAATCGAAGTGCTCGGTGACGACCTTTATGTGCTCACGGAAGAATTTGGCGACTGGGAGGACAGCCGCCGCCGCATCGACCTGCTGGCCATCGATCGGCAGGCAAACCTCGTGGTGATCGAACTCAAGCGCACCAATGACGGCGGGCACATGGAACTGCAGGCCATTCGCTACGCCAGCATGGTGTCGGCCATGACTTTCGAGCGGGCGGAGCAGATTCACGCCGAATTTCTGACTCGCTTGGACGAACCCGCCAGCGAAGCCCATAGCCGCATGTTGAAATTTCTGAGTTGGGATGAACCCGATGAGGAAAACTTCGCCACTGATGTGCGCATCGTGCTTGTCGCGGCGGATTTTGGGAAGGAACTCACGACCGCCGTCCTGTGGCTGCGCGACCGCGAAATCGACATCCGATGCGTTCGGCTGCGACCCTACAAGGACGGCAACAGCAAACTGATCGACGTGCAGCAAATCATCCCATTGCCGGAAGCACACGATTACCAAGTGCAGCTACGGGAGAAGGAGATGGTGGGGCGCAAGAAGCGGGCGGAACGACACGACGTGCGTCTTCGTTTTTGGGAAGGATTGGTCGGCGTTGCGCGAAATCGCAACACACGGCACGCCAACATCAAGCCCGGTTGCTACCATTGGTTGGGAGCCAGTTCGGGTATTCGCGGGCTGAATTTCAACTACGCCATCGTCCAAGAATACGGCCAGGTGGAACTCTACATCGACCGGGGCGAGGCCGTGGAAAACGAACGCATCTTCGATCATCTCTTCGCTCGAAAGGGCGAAGTCGAAAAGGCGTTTGGCGGAACGCTTACATGGGAACGTCTCGACGCGAAGCGTGCCTGCCGCATCAAGCATGTCATTGAACCCGGCGGCTATCGCAGTCCCGAGTCGGAATGGCCCAAGATTCAGTCGGAGATGGTGATAACCATGAGCAGGCTCGAGGTGGCGCTAAAGCCGGGATTGGAAACGCTCGGTTTGTAGCGCGACTCGCACATCTCAATCGCACGAGTCCGCTCACCGCGGCCAGAGTTGATCCACGAACACGCCGAGCACGAAGACCACGCCGACGAAGGCGTTGCTGGAAAAGAACGCGCGGTTGATTGCGGCGATGTCGCGTCGGGCGGCGCTGAAGTGTTCGTAGATCAGGGCGAGGCTCATCACAGCCATGCTGGTGAAAAAGGCGGGGCCGAGTTTTGCCACCCATCCGAATGCGCCGAGCGACGCGAGCATCAGCCAGTGCAGCCCTTGCGCCCAGCGCAGGCTGCGCTCGACGCCGAGTTTCACGACCAGCGAATGCAGGCGTTCACGTTTGTCGAATTCGTAATCCTGCGTCGCGTAAATCAGGTCGAACCCCGCGACCCATAGCAGCACGGCGAGCGCGAGGACGAGCGGCGGAAGCGCGAAGCTGCCCGTGACGGCGAGCCATGCGCCGACCGGCGACACACTCAGCGCGAGGCCGAGAAAGAAGTGGCTGCCAGCGGTGAAGCGTTTCGTGAGCGAGTAGAAAAAGACGATGGCGAGCGCGACAGGCGAGAGCCAGAAGCAGAGACGGTTGATCCACCACGTCGTCGCGACAAACGCGATCGAACTCACGACGAGCAGCGTGATCGCCGTGACTTTCGAGACGAGCGTGTGCCGGTCGGCGGTGCGCGGATTGCGCTGGTCGATGCGCCAGTCGGCGAGCCGGTTGAAGACCATCGCCGCCGTCCGCGCGAAGACCATGCAGAGCACGATGAGCGCGATCGTTTTCACCGGCGGAATGCCGCGCGCCGCCACGAGCATCGAGCCGAGCGCGAAAGGCAGCGCGAAGATCGTGTGCGAAAATCGGATGAAGCGCAGCAGCCGCGCGAACGCGCTCACTTCGTTTCCGGCGCGGTCTTCGGCTCTTCGCTTTCGTCGAACATGCCCGTCACGCGATCATCGACGCGCAGGTCGATGAGCCTCCAGACTTCACCCGAGAGATAGAAATAGAAACGCCAGCGCAGCGGGAATTCCTTGTTCAACGAAAGGTAGGTGCGGCGCAGCAGATGCGTCCCGACATTCCGCGTCTCGACGAGTTCATACGCCTGGATCGGGCCGAACACGTCGATCGCCTCCCGCGTCTTCGATTTCAGCGTCTTCAATTCCTCCGGCCGCTCGGCGATCCGCGAGCCTTTCATCAAGCCTTCGTACGCCGGGTCGATTTCATTCTTCTGCAGCAGGCCGAAAAAAATCGCCGCCACTTGCGCAGGCAGATCGTTCTCCGCCGTGCGCGGCGCGGGCGCCGGGGTTTCCGCGACGGGCGGGGTCTTCGGTTTTTTGTCCTGCGCGGAGGCAAGGCCGACGGCCAGCGGGAGGACCGAAATGATGAGCAGTTTTGCCAGGGAAAGATGCGGCGTATTCACGCGGCTGCATTGCCAGTTCCCGCGCCGGGCGTCAATGCCAGTGCGCGCTCATACTGCTGCGTGCGCCAGCCCCAGACGATGAACGCCGCGCCGATCGCGAACAGAAACAGCGAGAGAAACTGGCCGGCGGAAAGACGGCCCACGGCCCACGCGGGATCGGGTTCGCGGAAGACTTCGCCGACAATCCGCAGCGCCGCATACAGGATAAAGAACGTGCCCGTGATGACGCCCCGCGGCACTCGCATCCGCGTCCGTAAAATCCAGAGCACCGTAAAAAGCACGACGCCCTCGAGTCCGGCTTCGTAGAGTTGCGAAGGATGCCGCGGCTCATCCGGCTTCTCGGGAAAAAGGACCGCCCACGGAGCGTCGGACGGCTTTCCGTAAAGCTCCCCGTTGATGAAATTCGCGCAGCGCACGAGGAACAACCCGATCGGTGCGACCACGCACAGCGAATCGCCGATGCTCGTCCAAGACAGCTTGTACCGGCGCGACCAGTAAAACGTGAACGCCACGAGCCCGAGAATGCCGCCGTGACTGGCCATGCCGCCTTCCCACACTTTGAAAAACGTCAGCGGATTCGCCGCGACCTGACTCCATCCGTAAAAAATCGTCCAGCCGATCCGGCCCCCGAGCATCACGCCGAAGACCGCCGCCCATGTAATAAAATCCCCGACCTGCGCGGGCGGCATGTCCGAGTACCCGCGCTCCGCGAGCCAGCGGTAAAGCCGGTACCCGAGCAGGAAGGCGAGCACATACGACACGCCGTACCAGCGCAGACCGAAGCCCTCGCGAAATTCAAACACGAACGGACTGAAACGATGGACGAAGTAAGCGAGCACCGCCGCGTTCTCGCGGAAAAATCTCAAATCGGAAACTCGAAATCCGAGGGCGATTTTGCGATTGGACGATTGAATAGTGGAATTGAATGGTCCGATTGGATTGCATCAGCCGCCTGACCGGCCCGACACTTCCACCGCCAAATCTCCACCGTGGGTTTTCTCACTCCCGCATTCATCCTCTTCGATTGCTTCACCGGCGAGCACCGGCTCGTGGACCGAACGCCTTTTATGATCGGGAGCGGCGCGGGTTGCGACTGGCGCATCGACGATCCTTCCGTCGCGGAGGAGCACTGCATCATTCAGAAAAAGGGGCGCGCGTTTTCCATCCATCCCGCGAATGGCTCCGGCGCGCTGCTGCTGAATGGGAGCGCGTGCGCGGGCACCTGGCTCTCGACCGATGAAGACCACACGCTCATCATCGGCGCGCATTTTCTCGCGCTGCATGGCGCGAGCGATCC
>JAYVRQ010000038.1:0-8770 GCA_043776145.1 Chthoniobacteraceae bacterium | reverse complement strand
CACTTCGTTGAAATGCGTGACCGGCTTGCCCGCGTAGAGCACGCGCTTGCCGTCGCGCGAACGCACCGGCGGACGATCCGAGTTGTTGAGCGCGCCCTCGACGAGATCGCTCGCGGGCAGCAGATCCTTCAGCCCTTGCTGATACTGGATGCCAATCGCATCGCAGCCGAAGTCATCCGCGATGCGCACGGCGGCGACATACATTTTGCACTGCAACCGAATCTGCGCGTCGGTGAGGTCGCGGTCGTGCTCCGGGCCGGTGTGAAATTTCATCCCCTTCTTCTCCAGCCATGCGCGCACGGCATCCGCCTCGGCATCCGGCACGCGCATCGTCTCGGCGTAGAGCGCGGACTGGCTGAGGCGTTCCTTGAAAACTCCGCACGCGTGCAGTGCGTGATCGGGGATGATCGCGTTGAACATTCCCATGCAGCCTTCATCGAAGACACCGAGGATCACTTTCTCTTGCTGAAACTTGCGACCGAACTCACGCCCAATGCGTTCTTCGTCATCCGGCAGTTTCACGAGCGAAAGATCGCGCACTTGCGGCTGATCGTGCGTGAGCGTTCCAGTCGTGAGCCATGTCTTGAGGCCGCTTTTGAAAAAGGCGTCTGTGAATGTCTCGCTCCACAGCGTCGAGTACGCGACGTCCGCCTTCGTGAGCGAGCCGTTGAGGTTCAACATGCCGACGAGTCCCGGCCATCTGCCGCTCCAATTCGCGACGGTGAGGATCGGCCCGCGATGCGTCGTGAGCCCCGCGAGCACATGATGCGAATACTGCCACACGGCCTCCGCGACGATGAGCGGCGCGTCGGGATCGATCGCGCGGAAGACTTCCATTCCCATCTTCTGCGAGTCGATGAAGCCGTGTCCTTTCGCGCGATCGAACCCGTGCGCGCGCTGGATTTTCCAGCCCTCCGCGGCAAACGCCCGACCGAGCGCAGCTTCCATTTTTTCCTGCTCCGGCCAGCAGACGCGGTTCGCGCTGAGGCGCAGGTCGCCGCTGGCGATGAGGGTGGCGTGCTTGGGTTTCAGCTTCATGGGGAAAAGGGGCGCGCGTGTTTTGGGTGGCGATTGCCGCACAGCGCGTCAAGCCGCCTCGCGGCGGGTTCACTTTCAATCGCACCCAACTCAGCCGTTGAGCGCGCCGGCCTCGAATATGCTGAGGTTGCTTTTATTGATCGCGCTGATCGCGTCGTTGTCGGGTCCGGCTTTGAGCGAAACGGGCGTGCCGTTGATGGTCATGGCGGTGATTTCCTGCGCTTCGATGCCGAAGGTTCCCGAGCGTGGGGTGGTCACGATCAGACCGTTGAGGACGACGCTGGCAATTTTGGAAATGATCGTGACGGAACTCGCGGACGACGGAATGACCACCTCGTCGCCGCTGCCAAAAATTCTGTCCGCTCCGGCGGTCATTCCCGCAACGATGTTGGTGCGGTCGAAAATGTCGGTGCCGAGGGTCGCGGATGTTCCGATTTTCACCGCGAAAATTTGGGCGTCGGGATTGACCGGCGTGCCGTCGATGTCGTACCCGGCGAGAATGTCCGCGGCGGTGACGCGACCGGCGACGTTGATCTCGCCGATGGCGACGGCGAGCGCGTCCGTCGCCGGGTTCAGCACGCCGCCGGCGCTGATGGTGGCGCGACCGGGATTCGCACCGCGCGACAAATCGTTGATCGTGCCGACGTTGATCGCGCCGATGTTTCGTTCCGCCGCGATGAGTCCCGCGCGGAGGCCGCTGCCGCCATTCAGGCTGCCGGTGATGCTGATGCTGCCGAGGTCTTTGTTCGCGGCGACGAGCGCGCCGCTGCCGTCCCCTGCCCCGCCGTTGATCGAGCCGCCGATGCTGACGGTCTTGATGGAACCCGCGCGCACCTGCGCGGAAAGCGCGCCGGCCCCGCCGTTCAGCGAGCCGTCGATCGTCAGCGTCGTGAGCGTTCCGAAGACGGAAATTTGTCCGAGTTCCTCCCCGCCAATTCCAGCGGTGTCGAAGCGACCGGCGCCGCCGCTCACATCTCCGTGAATGATGAGCGTGTCGAGATCGCCGCCGATGGAAATCTTCCCGGCTTCATCCGCGACCCCAGCCTGGAGCACGCCGTTGATGACGATCACACCCGCGTCGAGTGCGGACCCGATGCCGCCGCTGAAAAATCCCTTGCCTGCGATGACTCGGCCGACGGTAACGCTGGCGAGTTTTCCCGAACTGAAAATGGTGCCGGAATTCGGACCGCTGCCGCCGGTGAGATCGCCCGTGATTTCGACGATGCCCATGTTCCCCGCGCGGAGTTCGCCATCGGTCTCGATGACACCGCTCTGCTGCCCGCCACCGCCGGTCACGCTGCCGCCGATCCGAGCTTTGCCGAGCCGTCCGCCGCTGACGATGGAGCCGGAGAAATCGCCGCTGCCGCCGGTCATGTTTCCATCGACGATGACTTTGCCGATGTCCTCGCTGCTCTGCACGGTGCCGGAGTTTTCGCCAGCGCCGCCTTGGATGAGTCCATGCACCACGACCTTGCGAATCGCGCCGCCGGTGACGCCCGTTTCGGTGACGACGTTTTCGCCGGAGACGCTGCCCGAGTCGATGCCCGCGCCGCCGATGATGTCGTGATCGACGGTGACCAGACCGATCGCGCCGTAGCTGACGATCGCGCCGCTCTTCGTGGCGTCCCCGCCGACGATCGAACCAGCGATGTGAACGAGGTCGATATTGCCGCCGGAAAGAATGACGGCGGAACGCTCACCGCGGACAACCTTGTCGCGCGCGAATCCCTCCAGGCTCCCGCCGATCGAGACGGAGTGGATCGCCAGCGTGCTCCCGATCGCGCCGCTCTGAATGCCGCCGCCGCCGATGAGCGAGCCGACGATGGAAATCGTGTCGAGCAATCCGGTCGCGCCGATGATGCCGGAGCCGTTCCCACTGCCGCCGAGCAGCGAACCGCCGACGACGACAGTGTGGATGCCGCCCGCCGAGAGGATCGCGCCGCTTTTTTTTCCAGCCGCTCCGATGACGGAGCCGGTGACGACGATTTTCCCGATGCCTGCGTCGCTGCCGACCGCGCCGCTTTCAAAACCAGCGCCGCCGGTCAGATCGCCGTTGATTTTCGCGAACTGAATGACGCCGCCCGCCGCGATGACGCCGGAGAGTTTCGCCGCGCCTCCGGTGATACCGACGGTCTTCACGGAACCGATGTCGCCTTTCGCGAAAATCCCGCCGCTCCGTTTTCCAGCGCCGCCCTGAATGAGCCCGGACACGGAAACCGCGTCGATGTCGCCGCCGCTTCCGATCGCGCCGCTGTGCAAGCCGCCGCCGCCGATGAGCTGGTCTTTCAAAACCACGGTGCCGAGTGCGGTGAAGCTGGCAATCGAGCCGGAGTCGTCGCCGTCGCCACCCTGGATTTTGCCGGTGACGCGCGCAAAGCCGAGCACGTCCGCCGCGAAGATGCGCGCGCTGCGGAGACCCTTGCCGAGCAGTTGTCCATCGACGGTGATGCTGTCGAGTTTGCGCTCGGTGATGATGCTGCCGGATTCCGTTCCCGTGCCGCCGGTGAGGTCGCCCGCAATGTGCGCGGTGCCGATGGCGCCCTTCGCGTAGATCGTGCCGCTGCGCTCTCCGCCGCCGCCGATGAGATCGCCGCCAATTTCGATGCTGCCGATTTGTCCGTCGAGATCGAAGACGCCGCCGCTCACGAGAATGCTGACGCGCGTCAGCGAGCCCGTGGAAATCAGCGCGCCGAGTTTGCCGGCAAATGCGCTCTGCAAATCGCCGCCCGCCGCCTGCGTGACCGTGCCGCGCGCGCCCATCGTCGCGACGCTGAGCTGGGTCACGCTGCCATCGGTCGTGATCGCGTCGCCGACTTTGATGCGGCCAAGATCGCCGACGATTTTGACGACGCCGAGATCGCGCCCCGTGGCATTCAGAAAACCCACCTCGGCGATTCCGTTGCCCGCGCCGCCAGCGACTTCGATCGCCACATTTGCGCCGTCGAAAATCGGATTCGAGGCGAGATCGAGTTCCTGAAGTTGCCCGCCGGCGATGTGCGCCGCCGCGGTGATTTCCGCCGCGCTCCCATTGCTGATGGTGATCTTCACCAAGTCCCCATCGAAATCCGTGAACGTAATGGCTGCCGGGGCGATCCGGCTTTCGAGGATTTCGATCGAAGGAGTGAATGGGAGGCCGGAAGTGTTCATCGGAATGGCGAAAGCGTGTCCGCCATCCCCCGCGTTTTGCAATCAGCAAATCGCCGCCGACTACCCGCGACGCACCGGCACAAAATCCGCCGCGTGATACGAGCTGCGCACCAGCGGCCCCGACGCGACGTGCGCGAATCCCTTCCGCTCCGCGACTTCGCGATACATCGCAAACGTGTCGGGATGCACGTACGCGACCACCGGCAAATGCTGCGGCGTAGGGCGCAGGTACTGGCCGAGCGTGAGCACTTGCACGCCGACCTCGCGCAAATCATCCATCGCCTCGAAAATCTCCGGCTCTGTCTCGCCGAGGCCGAGCATCATCCCGCTCTTCGTCACGATCGCGGGCGCGATCTCTTTTATGCGCCGCAGCACGTCGAGCGACACGCGGTATTTCGCGCGCGAGCGCACCAGCGGGGTGAGGCGCTCGACCGTCTCGATGTTGTGATTGAAAATCTCGGGCGCCGCTTCCGCGACAAGCCGCAGGCATTCCTCCTTCGCGTGAAAATCCGGCGTCAGCACTTCGATCACGATCGCCGGATCGGCGGCGCGGATCGCGCGGATCGTCTCCGCGAAATGCCACGCGCCCCCGTCGCGCAAATCGTCGCGCGCCACCGCCGTCACCACGACGTGCTTCAGCTTCATCCGCAGTACCGCCTCCGCGACGCGCGCCGGCTCGTCCGCTTCGAGCGCGAAAGGCTTCGCCGTCGTCACCGCGCAAAAACCACAGGCGCGCGTGCAGCGATCCCCCGCGATCATAAAAGTCGCCGTCCCCGCGCTCCAGCATTCCCAGCGATTCGGGCACTGCGCCTCCTCGCAAACCGTGTGCAGCCGCAGATCGGAGATCAGGGCTTTCGTGGAAAAGAAAACGGGATTCGATGGGAGCCGCACCTTGATCCAGTCCGGCTTGCGGGATTGGTGAAGTGCGGGGTCGATTTTCGTGCAGGACATCGGGCGCGGAAAGTAAGGCGAGGGTGCGTGAAGTCCAAGCGGGAATCCGCGCTGCCCTCTCAAAACGCGAAGCCGAACGAAAAGTGGAACGCCCCGCGCGCCTCGTCGGCGCGGGGCGAGGGATTCAGGCCGTAGTCGAGGCGCAGCGGGCCGATGGGAAGTTTGTAGCGCAGGCCGGCGCCGACGGCATACCGCATTTCGCCAAGCCCGATGTCATCGGACGACGTGAGATTTCCCGCATCGACGAAGACCGCGCCCTGCAATCCGCCGACGATCGGGAAGGTCAACTCCGTGTTGAAGATCGCGAAAAATTCGCCGCCGATGGGATCGCCGCTCGCGCTCTTCGGGCCGAGTTCGCGTTCCGAAAAACTGCGCACGGTTGTCCCGCCGCCGTTGAAGTAGCGCACGTCGATGGGAATGTTCGCGCGGTCGGTGATCGGCGCGATGAGCCCGCCGCGCGCGCCCACGGCGAGCAGCAGTTTTTTGATCGGGACGTAGTATGAAAACCGCAGCGTGTAGCGCGTGAACGCGGGCTCGCCGTCGAGCGTCGAGAAGTCGATCGCATTCGTGAAGATGAAGCCGCGCGAGGGATTGATCGCGTCGTCGCGGTAGTCGATCGAAGTCGTGAGGCCGACGCTCGTGAGGAAATAATCCGTCGGCCCGAGTTGGGCGAGGTCGATGCCCATCGTGGTCAGCGTCACTTTTTCCTGCTCGACGAAGGCCGCGAGTTCGAGATGCGGCAGCAATTTTCGCGAGAGGTCGAAGCGCCAGCCGACTTCGTTTTTCGAGTAGCCCTCCTCGTCGCGGATCGAGGAGTAAAGCCGCGAGCGCAGGCTGAAGCGCGTGTCGAAAAACCACGGATCGACATAGAGCAGTTCGCCGCGCAGCCCGCGCTGCGAATAATCCACGGCCAGCGAAAGCGGGCGTCCGCGTCCGAAGAGGTTTCGATCCGCCAGCCGGATGCCGATGCTCACGCCTTCATACGAGCCCGCGCCAATGGTCGCGCCAACCTCGCGCGCCTTCGCTTCCTCGACCGTGAGATCGAGCCGCAGCTCATCCTTGCCAATCGGCTTCGGCGCGATGCGCAAGTTTTTGAAGAGGCCGGTGCGCAGCATCTCGCGAAAAGTCTCATCGAGTTTTTCCGGATCGTAGGTCTGGCCTTTGAGATGTGCGAAACGCTTCGGCAAAAAATCCGCGCGCAGCCGGTCCGTGCCCGTCGCGGTCACTTCGCCGATGTGGAAAAGGTGCCCCGGCGTCACATCGAAACGCACATCGACGCGCCCGCGCACCGCCTTCGCGGGATCGGCGGCGACGGCCACATCGGCCTGATAGTATCCGTGCGCTTTCAGGAACGACTGAATGTTGCGCTGCGCGTTCGTGACCTTCGCCGCGGAGAACGGCCCGTCGCCCGGCTCACCCATCGCCTTCAACAAATCCTCGCGCGGAAAAATCGTCTGCCCGCGAAACTGCACGTCGCCGAACGTGTATCTCTGCCGCTCGTCGATGCGCACGGTGACGCTGGCCCGCGTCCCGTTTGCCGTGAGGTCGATCTTCGACGCATCGACGGTCGCATCGAGAAAACCCTCGGACACGTAGAGCCCGCGCACGCGATCCGCGCCGCTGGAAATCTCGCCCGCGTTGAAAGGAAACATCTCCGGCTCCTTCGCCAGCCGCTCCGGCGTCGCACCGAGAAAATATTCCCAAAGCGTGGCCTCCGGGATCGCGTGATTACCGTCAAAAATGACGCCGAGCAGCAGCGAGCGCGAGCCTTCGCTGATCTTGAGCACGAGCCGGTCGCCGCGGATTTCGTATTCCACATGCGCACTCGCGAATCCCTTTTTCCGATAAAACGCGCCGAGATAATACGCCGTGTCATCGCCGCGCGCGGGCGTGAGCCCGCTCTCGGTGAACTCGCGAATCTGCTCCGCGACCGCCGCCGTGAGTTCCTCCTCGCTGAAAGATTTTCCGCCGCTGAATTCCACGCGCTGCTTCGCGCCGGTAGCCAGCACCGTTTGCAAAAGCTCCGCGCCGAGCAGTACGTTTTGCGCATTCTCCGCCGCACGCGCGGGAGCGAATGCCAGGAGCAGGAGGAACGTCAGCCGGCGCATGGAAAGCGTGTCATGCACTTTGCACAGCGCGAGCCATGTGGGCCAAAGGCCCAAAACATGCCAGCCCAGGGCAGCGCCCTGGGTACCTGCGCAGGAGAAAACAGCCCTGAAAAAGGGGGGGCAACCGACGCCGCCGAATTGTTCCGCCCTTTCAGGGCTTGCACGCTTTTCATAGCGAACCCAGGGCGTTGCCCTGGGCTGGCTTGTTTTGGGCCTTTGGCCCAGGCATTCGGTCTATTCGCAAAACACATGGCACGTTCTATCGAAAACGAATCAGATATTTCAGACGCCCGGTGAACTGTCCATCCACTCCCGCGTCGCCGATGAGGTAAAGCTGATCGTTGATCTTGAAGCGCGTGACGATCTCCTGCCGCCCGCTGCGGTTGTCCGTCGCGCCGAGTTCCATTTGGAAACGATCAAGCAAATTTCCATCGGCGGTCTTCGCCGTGGTCGGCGGCGGCGGCGTGCCGCGCTTGAACATCTTTTGGTAAAGCTGCTTCACCGCGAGCATCGCCGCGCGGCTCGCGAGGGCTTCCGCGTTCGCGCCGAGTTCCGCGGTCGTCGTGCCGGTCGCGAGCAGCGAGACGATGTCGGCGTGCGGCAGCGGCGGTTCGCTCGAAAGCGAAATCTGCGGATTCGACGCGCTGCCGTAGATGTAGGCGCCGACGAGATAATCGCGCGCGCGCGATTCCGCCTGGAGGTCGAGCGTCGCCTGGAAGGGCGCGTCCTCTTTGAAATACACGAAGCCGCGCGTGATCGAGAGCGTGCTGAACGGCAGGTTCGCGTTGAACTTCTCGATGCGGATGTTGCCATCGAGCCACGGCTTCAAGCCCGTGCCCGCAAAACGCAGCGCGAGCGCGGCGGAACCGTTCGCGAGATTGCCGCGGATGAGGAACGGATCGTCGTCGCGCGTCTTGATCGCGATGTCGAATTTCCAGTCGCGCAGCGGCGGGTTCGGGAACGACACGCGCATGGGCCGCGAGACCGAGCGCGACTGCGGCTTCGGCTTGCCCGGCAGCGAGAGCGGCAGGATGTCCACGTCCTTGAAAAAGCGGCTCTGCGTGACGAACACCGCGCCGGCGGCGGTCGCGGAATTCAGCGGCCCGCGCACCGTCACGTCCGCGTCCGCGCGCACCGTGACGGACTCGTCGCGCAGCACGAGCACCTTGTCCGAGCGCAGCCGCAGATCGAACACCGGCAGCGTGAGCGACGCGAGATTCACGGTGCCATCCACGTTGAACTTCCCTCCACCGATCTCGCCGCGCGTGTCGCGGAGCGTGATCGCGCTGCCTTGGAAAAGGAGCTTCGACGTGAAATTGGAAACCGGCGGCATCCCCGCCGATGCGAGGCGCACGGTCTTCGTCGCGATGGTCACCTCGCCGCTCACGATCGGCTTCGCGACCGTGCCATGCACCTCCACGTTCGCCGCCGCGGTGCAGTCCAGCTTCGCGATGGCCGGCACAAAGCGCGAGATGATCGCGAGCGACGACGCGGGCAGCTTTACCACGGCCTCGATCGGAGATTCG
>JAYVRQ010000037.1:0-8771 GCA_043776145.1 Chthoniobacteraceae bacterium | reverse complement strand
GGGTAGGAGAAAAACTTTCCCCGATACAAAATCCGCGAAGAGCGCGGGCGCACCAGCATGTCATCCGGCAGCAGCTCGCTCCACAGATCTTCGACATCCCTTGATTTTGAAAAGAAGCGATGCCCGCCAATGTCGAAATGATAACCCTTGTAACTTACCGTCTTCGAGATGCCGCCCACATACTGCGGATCGCCCTCCAGCACGGCGACGGGCACCTTCGCCTTGGACAAAAGATAGGCGGCAGTGAGCCCGGCGGGGCCGGCGCCGATGATTGCGACAGAGGGAGAATTCATGTAAGGGTTGCCACATCGCCAGCAGGCGAGCGGTTGTTGAATGGAACCATCGTCACCTTAATCAAAACTTAATGGTGAACCCCGTCCTAAAGAGTTTTGCATCCGCATTGTCGTAACTAAAGCTGCCGAACACATCCAAGTTGGAGGTCAGGTGATGGCGCACGCCAACGGTGCCGATGAGTTCGACTCCACCCACTTCGGCAATGGCGGTGCCACCGATGGACGACGTGGCACCCTCCAGGCCGCCGCCAGTCGCCGGAACAATCGCGCCATCGGCACCATCGCCCGAACCGCCGGCGGACTGCGTCAGAGGTCCGCGGGCCGAGGTGATGTACATGACTTCGCCAAACAGATTCCACTTGTCCGTCAGCTTGTAATCACCCGCAAGCGCGAGCGACCAGGTGTTCTTCACATTCACTCCATTGGGCTTGCCCAGGATCGTGTAGGAAACATTTGCGTGGACATCGAGAGGACCGAATCGCTTGCTCGCGATCAGGTAAAACGCGACGTCGTTCTTTCGCGTGCCGATGTTCAGATTGCGCGCCGTCGGTGCCTTCCATTCCACCGCGAGGGCGATGGCGGGCAGAAAGGTCCGCTCTTCCACGGCCAGAAAAGTGAGCGTCGCCTCGATGTCGCCGACACCGTGGATTTTCTTTTCTCCCTTTGGGTAAATGCCCACGTAGGGCACCGGCTCGATCAGCAATTCCACGCGCGGCAGCACGCCGATTTCAAAAGCGAGCGGCAGCGCAAATTCGCCGCCGTCGCGGGAATGCTGATACTCACCAGCCATCGAGATTTCAAATTTGCCGGGAGCCAGCACGCGCGCTGTTTCTGTTTCAAGGCTCAGGTCGGCCCGCGCGTCGGCGGGCAATAGTGAAACCGTACCCATCAGGACAATGAGACAGAGCCTTTGATGGTAATGGGATAACGATGGAAAGATGGTAGTGGGCATGGGTGGATGGGCAGTAAAAACCGTGGGCTGGCGAATCGCCTGCGCGGAGAACAACTGCTCCGCGAGGGTGATCGCTGGTAACTTTGGTTTGCAGCGAGATACAGACTGGCGGCGGATTAGCTAATGACACTCCGGTGACAGTGCGGTCAGAGTCTCGTAATATGACCGGCATCAGCATGACCGAGATGTCATGCGCGCATCACGTTCCCGTCATCCAATTAAGCTAGTGTGCGCGCAATATGAAATCCTCATGCGTCCTTGTTTCGACCACGCGATCCAAAAACTATCTACTCCCAGCCGTCTTCTTTGCCGCCAGCGCCCTGGTGCCGCATGTCTTCGCGGGCGATCCCGCCGCGAAAAGCGACAAGGCCGAAAAGAAAGAGCTGCGGCAGAAGGTGAAAGCCTTCGACACCAACAACAGCAAGGAACTGACAGGTGCCGAGCGTGAGGCTTTGCGCAAAGCCTTCGCGACCGATCCGAGCCTGAAACCGCTGGATACCAACGACGACGGCAGGCTCGACGATGGCGAGATCGCCGCCTTCAACATTCACAAAAGCGGAGGCAAACTTCAGGACTCGGGCAAACTCAAAGGCTCGGGCGGGCTCGATAAAAAAAGGTAGGCTGCATGGCAGCGGTTTGGTTGTGGATGCTGCATGAGGCATGATCTGCGCGCCCTTTTAGGAAGTGGGCGCACCGTAACTCGCGACGAATCCCGTTTTCCAGCGGCTGAAAGTTTTTCGCGCGGCGTAACGTTCCAATAATCTCCGCCGTGGAAGTGTGCGTGCGTCCCGGACATCCGCGCTGGGCGTCACAAAAAAATAACACAACACACATCTAACCTATGAAGACCCATGTTATCCTCGGCGCTATCGCCGCAATCGCACTCGCCAGCAGCGCGCGGGCCGAAAAATTCCTCGTTGCTTTTACGGCTATCGAAACCAGTTCGGATGCCAGCGGGAAGATCATCTCCGCGCCGGACAGCACGGCGCTCGAACTCGAAGACGTTGCTTCCGTGCAAAACCCCGTGCCTGACTTAAAGACACTCCGCTACGTCTTCGACACGGACACGAATCAGCTCCAGGTCGTCCGTCGCAGCGATGGCGCGGTGCTGGCCGTGCGCTTCGAGTTCCGCGACGGTGTGCGCTACACCCAGCCGAATGGAAGGAAGGAGTTCCGCCAGCATTTCATCTATAAACCCGGAGATACTACGCCCGTCGGCAGCGTTGCGGGATTCGCCATCATCGAGCGCGATGCGGCGGGGGCTCTCACGGGCTACCGCTGGAGCGCGACGATGCAGCTTGGCGAACCGGCTGGTACGGATGAGGACGGGCCTTTCCCGCCCTCTATCGTGATCGGAAATTTCACCCTCGGGAAAAAATTCGCCGTCGGAATGTAACTGACACAAGATGGCTTCCGCTTTCGTCCCGGCTCGTTTCGTAATGTTCCCATAATGTTCGGACAGCCAGAGTTCGCGTGCAGCCGCAACTAAAACTAAAAACCAAAACACAAAATGAAACACCCCATCCACACCACCATCCTCACCGTGCTCTGCGCGGCCTCCGTTTCCCTCGCCACCGCTCGTGCGGAGGAGGAGGACAAACCCGTCAAATTTGATGACCTCCCAGCCGCAGCAGCGAAAGCCATCAAGGCTGCCGCCGGCGACGCGAAGATTAAGTCCATCGTCCTCGGCGACGAAGACGGTACGCCTGCCTACGAGGCGGTGTGGAATACTGGCGGTCATCAGCACGAGATCGCCGTGACCAAAGACGGCAGGGTTTTGGGTCTCGAAGAAATCATCAAGCTAGCCGAAGCGCCGGAAGCCATTCAGGCGGCTATCACCAAGGAAGCTGCCGGGAGCAAGGTGCTCGAAGTCGAGAAGGTTCTCGAAAAAGGGAAGACCTTCTTTGAAGCCACGATCAAGAAAGGTGCGGGCAAAGTAGCCGTCCGTTTCGACGCCAAAGGCAAAGTGCTCGAACGCGAAAATCCCGACGCGGAAAAGGACGAGGAGAAGAAAAAGTAACACCCTTCGCTGACTGAATCCTAGCCGGCCTCCGGGTGCATCGCTGCCCGGAGGCCGTGCCGCTTTTACCCACCCACTGTGCATCTCCTCCTCATCGAAGACTCCGAGCGCCTGCGCCGTTCGCTCACGGCCGGGCTGAAGCGCGCGGGCTATGCGGTCGATTGCGCGGCGGATGGCGAGGATGGCTTGTGGAAAGCGCAGGCAAATACCTACGACGCCATCCTTCTCGACCTCATGCTGCCCGGCATCGACGGCCTCGAAATTTTGCGCCGTTTGCGCGCGGGCGGATCGACCACGCACATCCTCATCCTCACGGCGCGCGATGCCGTGGACGATCGCGTGCGCGGCCTGCGCGCGGGGGCGGATGATTATTTGCCGAAGCCATTCGCCTTTGCCGAACTGCTCGCGCGCGTCGAGGCGCTGTGCCGCCGTGCTTACGGGAAGAAAGACGCGCGGCTCGCGATCGGCGATCTCGTGCTCGATCGCTCCGCGCACACCGTCGCCCGCGCGGGCCGGGTGATCCCGCTCGCGCGGCGCGAGTTTGCGCTGCTGGAATTTCTCGCGCTGCGCGCGGGCGAAGTCGTGAGCCGCGCGGAAATCGAGGCGCATCTTTACGACGAAAATGCGGACCTGATGAGCAACGCCGTCGATTCCGCGGTGTGCGTGCTGCGGCGAAAAATCCAGCCGCCCGGCAGCGCCGCGCTGCTCCACACGCGGCGCGGCCACGGCTACATGCTCGCGGTGGAAAAACCACTCATGGACACTCATGGACACTAATGCAGGAATTTGGAATTCCCGGATCCCGCGTGACCTCCTCACTCATTTGGGATGCTCTGCTGGAAAGGTTTCAACTCGCACTCTCTTCATTAGTGCCGGTTAGTGTCCATTAGTGGTTCCTACCCTCCCCGTTTTCAGGATGAAAAGTCTCCGCGCCCGGCTCACGCTCGCGCTGTGCGCCGCGGGTGCGCTGCTCGTCGCCGCGCTCTGCCTCGCCGCGTATTTGCGCGCGCGCTCGGCACTCACGGCGCAGTTCGACGACGGCCTGCGCGCCCGCGCCGCCGCGCTCATTTCGCTGCTGCAATGGGAGCCCGATGGCACCGCCGAGCTGAATTACCAAGACGAGTTCATGCCCGAGTTCGAGCGGCGGCGCGGCGGCTTTTACTTCGCGGTGTGGCTGGAGAAAGACGGGAGCCTGCTGGAAAAATCGCGCTCGCTTCACAAGGGCGAACTCCCGCGCTTCGCGGGCAGCGCCACGATGCCGGAGTTCCGCGAAATCCGCATCGCCAAAGCGACCGTGCGCGCCATCGGCATCCGCACTCCGGGCCGGATGGAAAAAGACACGGGGAAGGAAGGCCGGGAGCCAGCCGCGCGCGGGTCCATGCCGGGAGCGGACATCGTCGTCGCGGGCAACACCGCCGCGCTGAGCGCGCGCCTGCAAAGGCTCGCGCTCGAACTCTCCGCAGGCGGCGCGCTCGGCCTCGCGGCCATCGCGCTCCTCATTCGCGCCACGCTCCGGCTCGGGCTGCGTCCGCTCGATGAACTCGCCGCGCACGCCGCGCGACTCGATGCCACGCGCCTCGCCGAGCGTTTCCCCGATGCCGGTCTCCCCGCCGAACTCGCGCCCATCGCCGCCCGCCTGAACGATCTGCTCTCGCGCCTGCAAACCACCTTCGAGCGCGAGCGCCGTTTCAGCTCCGATGTCGCCCACGAACTCCGCACCCCCATCGCCGAACTCCGCACCCTCTCGGAAGTCGGCCCCGATCTTCCCGTCGAAGACACCGCCGCTTTTTTCCAAGACGTCGGCGACATCGCGCAGCACATGGAATCCACCGTCGCCACGCTCCTGCTCCTCGCCCGCTGCGAGAGCGACCGCCAGCCCATCGCCGCCGACACCGTTTCCCTCGCCGACCTGCTCGCTCCGCTCATCGCGGAAACTGCCGCACGTGCCCACGCCCGCGGCGTTTTCTTCACGCCGGAAATTCGTAACGCGCCGCTCGAAACCGACGCCGATCTGCTCGCGCGCCTGCTCCGCCTGCTGCTCGATAACGCCGCCGAATACACCGCGCCCGGCGGCAGCATCACGCTCCGCGCCGACGCCCGCGAAATCACCCTCACCAACGGCCCCACCGCGCTCACGCCCGACGACATCGCGCATCTCGGCGAACGCTTCTGGCGCAAAGACCCCGCGCGCACCGACAGCACGCACTCCGGCCTCGGCCTCGCGCTCGCCGCCGAACTCGCCCGCATTCTCGGCCTGCAGCTCACCCGCGACCTCGGCGCAAACTCCGCGCTCACGTTGCGGCTGACGAGTCTGCGGTAAAAAAAATTGTCAGGCGGACTCGCTCACGGCTGGGCCTGAGCCACCGTCGGGATGGGCTGCGAAAAGGAACGCGGGGTTTCGATGGGTTCGCCGCGGGCGGCTTTGGGAAGGGTGAGTGCGAATTCGGTCCATTCGGCGTCGCTGCGGGTGAGCGTGATTTCGCCGCCGTGGGCGCGGGCGAGTTCGCGCGCGAGGCCGAGGCCGAGACCCTGGCCGCTGGTTTCGGCGCTGTGTTCCGCGCGGAAGAATCGCTCGAAGAGCCGCGCCTGATGTTCGGTCGCGATGCCGGGGCCGGTGTTCGCGACGGCGAGCCGCCACACGTCGCCGGCGTCGGAAAGCGTGACGCGCACCGCGCCGCCGGAGTGGTTGTACTTCACGGCATTGTCGAGGAGGTTGCTGAGGATTTGCGCGAAGCGGAGCGTGTCCACGCAGGCTGGCGCGGTGGGCGGATGCTGGCAGTCCACCTGCACGCCACTCGCCTCGGCGACGATGCGCGCGTCTTCGGCGCAGGCTTCGGTGAGCGGCGCGAGATCGTGCTCCGCAGCGTCGAGCACGAGGCGGCCGGCGTCGGCGCGGGCGAGCAGGAGCAGGCTCGAGGTGATGTTGGAAAGGCGGCGCGTTTGGTCGAGCAGGCCGGTGATGGCTTCGTGGTCGGAGTGGGCGAGCGTTGGGGATTCGAGCACGGACTCGATGCTCGCGCGGAGGATGGTGAGCGGGGTTTTGAGTTCGTGCGAAGCGTCGGCGCTGAACCGCAAAGCCTGTTCGTAGCTGCGTTCGAGGCGGTCGAAGGTGGCATTCAGCACGGTCGCGAGGCGTTGGATTTCGTCGGCGACTTCGGGCACGGGGACGCGGCGGTCGAGCCGTTCAGCGGTGACGTCTTCGGCGGCGGCGGCGATCTCTTCCACCGGCGCGAGCGCGCGCCCCGCGAGCCAGCGCCCGCCGAGCCACGCGAACGCGAGCGCGAAAGGCATCCCGGCGAGCAGCGCGAACAACAGATCGAGCGCGACGGTTTTCGTTTCGTGCAGGTCGGCGGCGATGGCGAAAGTGACGCCTTCGACTTCTGCCACAAAGAGCCGCACTTCGGTCGCGCCAACGCGGGCACTTCGCAGACCCGGCGCTTGTGAACCAAAGCCCGGTGCGGGCAGATTCTGCGAGCGGTGGCGCACCTCGCCGCTGGCGGTGCGAATCTCCGTGAAGCGCGGCGGCTGGGTCGGTTGCAGCCATTCGCGCAGTTCCACCGCGATCCTCTTCCAGTCGAACTTCGCCCCGCCGTGATCGCGCAGCTCGGTGAAAAAGTGGTCGCTTTCCGCACGCAACTCCGCATCGAGATCCGCCAGCGCGCGCTGATGCACGAAAAGCGCCGCACATCCGCCGCAGATGAGCAGCGCCACGATGACGACGAGCGTGGACCAGAGCGTGAGCCGGCGGCGGAAAGGCAGGCGTTTCATTCTCCCTTTTTCAGCACGTAGCCGACGCTGCGCACCGTGTGGATGAGCTTCACCGCGTGGCCGTCGTCCACCTTGTTACGCAGCCGCTTGATATAGACCTCGACGACATTCGTGCCGGTGTCGAAGTGCCACTCCCACACGTTCTCGATGAGCTGCGTCCTGGAAAGCACGCGGCCCGGCGAGCGCATGAGATATTCCAGCAGCGCGAACTCGCGCATCGGCAGCTCGATCTTTTCGCCACCGCGCCGGACTTCGCGGGTGAGGAGATTCATCGTCAAATCCTCGACTTGCAGCAGCGTGAGACCCTGGCTGCTGCCGCGCCGCGCGAGCGCGACGACACGCGCGACGAGTTCATTCATCGCGAAGGGTTTCGCGAGATAATCGTCCGCCCCGAGCATCAGCCCCTCGACGCGCTCGGAGACTTCGCCGCGCGCGGTGACGAGCAGCACCGGCGTCGCCACGCGCTTCTCCCGCAGCGTGCGCAGGATGCTGAGCCCATCGCGCCCCGGCATCATCACATCGAGCACCAGCGCGTCGTAAGGCGTGTGCAGCGCGGCTTCGAGCGCCTCGTCGCCGCGATGAAACAAATCGACCGTGAAACCCTGCTCGCGCAAAGCGGAGCGAATGTGCAGGGCGATCTTTTTTTCATCTTCGGCGAGAAGCACGCGCATGGTGTCGTTGGCGGTGGATTGGGTGGAAGAGTGAAGCATCCCGTTTGGGAATAAGCGATAACGATAACGGGCGGGGCGGCATGAATCTTACATCGCTGTCACTTGATCGCACTCACTGCATTCATCGCCGATTGAACGCTCGACACTCCCGGATTCGCGTTCTACTTTCCAAGCACATGCCTCTACCGGGCATCCTTCCATTCCATGAAACGTTCCGCATTCACCCTCATCGAACTCCTCGTCGTCATCGCCATCATCGCCATCCTCGCGGGCATCGCCCTGCCGGTCTTTGGCAAAGTCCAGGAGCGCGCCCGCGCGACCAACTGTGCGGCCAATCTCAAACAAATCGGGACCGGCCTGCTGGCGTATCTCAACGATCACGACGACCAGCTTTTTGCGAAAGACGCCAAAGACGACGACTCGTGGCCCAACCTGCTTCAATCGAAATACATCCCGAGTTGGAAGGTCTTCCGCTCGCCCTTCGACAAGGTGACCGTGGACCGGCCAGACACGGAAAAGAAGGATGAGAAAATTCCCGTGAGTTACGGCATCAATGAATTCTGCTTTAAGGAAAAGGCCACGGAGGGAAAGAAGAAGGCACCGAATGGAGCCAATACCTCGCTCTACAGTTCACCGTCGCAATTGATCCTCATGGCTCCGGCCTTGGAGGATGACGATTTGATCGTCTTCAAGGAGGACAACAAATCCAATCCGCAACTCAAAAAGCCGGAGCCACCCAAAGGCGACGCCAGCAAGGCGCCGCCGCGCGGAACGCATTTCAATCGCTCTCTCATCAACGTCATGTATGCCGACTGGCATGTGAATGCCATCCGCCACCGCGAGTTCGCCAAATCGGAGGACGAGGAAGGCTTGAAGCGGTGGTATCCGGGTGGCGAAGCGCCGGAAAAATAGCCGGCGATCCGCTGGCTGGCCGCGTGTCCGCGCTTCGGGAGGTCGTCGCGATTCGTTGAGCGTTCGCTCCTGCCCGCGTGCGCGCATGGTTCAGGTTGTTTGGGCAGTGGCTCCGTTTGTGATTGATTGACACGACCGCGCGCGATTTTACTCTC
>JAYVRQ010000036.1:0-8771 GCA_043776145.1 Chthoniobacteraceae bacterium | reverse complement strand
GCGGATGTGCGGACGACGGAGATTTACACGCAACTGGCGCGGGCGATGCGGGGCGAGATCACCAGTCCGCTGGATGATTTGTAAGCGGGTGTTTGGGGGAGTCGTTCCCAAGTTGTGAGACTGTGTGAAAACTTTGCGGCGCTGCGAAAACTCGCGAATTCTGCCTGCCGTCCAACCATTCTCGCGACGAGCGCGCCACTCGGAGTTCCCGGCGGCGCGCTCCGCTCAACATGACAGGCCTTTTTCAAACGGAGCGGCTTGTCCTCAATTCGCGCACGAAAACTGGCACGAGCGGCTCGTCCGCTTTGAAAGCACACCCAATCGGGAGCCGACTGACACACCACGAGCCCAATGATGCCCGCGCCGGGAGTCGGCGAGCACAGTACAGATTCCAAGCAGTGCTCCCGCGAAGCGCAGGCGCACCCATTTCAGCCTCAGAAAACGAGGAACGGAGGGAACCACTCATCAACACTCATAGAGGAAATCCGCTTGGAAACCCTTGTCGGCAGGGCAGGCCCAATGGGTGGAAAGGGGAGAGTTTTTCCTGCCGGCTTCCTTTCTTTGCGTTTCCTTCGTTCTTCTGCGGCCATTCCCTTTTCCTGCAGGGCCGCACGCGGGCCGGCGAAATCGCGCGGGAGGGTTGCGCTCGCGGCGCTTCTTTGCTGTGATGCGCGCTCCACTTCCACCAATCACTTCATTCCTTCATCTTCATGGCTAAAAAATCTCTCAATATCGGCATCGTCGGCTACGGCTTCATGGGCCGCACTCATGCGAACGCTTATCACAATGCGGCGAAGTTTTTCGATACGCCGCTGGTGCCGGTGCTGAAGGCGGCGTGCGGGCGCGATGAGAAGAAGCTGAAGGCTTATGCGGAGAACTGGGGTTTTGAATCGACGGAGACGGATTGGAAAAAGCTGGTCGTGCGGAAGGATATCGACGCGATCGACATCGTGACGCCGAACGATTCGCACGCGGAGATCGCGATCGCGGCGGCGAAGGCGGGGAAGATGGTGCTGTGCGAAAAGCCGCTCGCGCTGAACGGGGCGCAGGGGGAGAAAATGGTCGCGGCCATCGAGAAGGCGGGGGTGCCGAATACGGTGTGGTATAACTACCGGCGCGTCCCGGCGATCACGCTCGCGAAGCAGATCATCGACTCGGGGAAGCTGGGGAAGATTTTCCACTATCGCGCGAATTTTCTCCAGGACTGGACGATCAGCGCGGATCTGCCGCAGGGCGGGGCGGGGCTCTGGCGCTTGGATGCGAAGGCGGCGGGCTCGGGGGTGACGGGGGATTTGCTGGCGCATTGCATCGACACGGCGATCTGGCTGAACGGGCGGATCACGGATGTGACGGCGATGACGGAGACGTTCATCAAGCAGCGGAAGCATACGCTGACGGGGAAGGTGGAGGCGGTGAAGATCGACGATGCCTGCACGTTCATGGGGCACTTCGCGAATGGGTCGCTGGCGCTGTTTGAATCGACGCGGTACGCGCGGGGGCACAAGGCGCTTTACACGCTGGAGATCAATGGGGCGAATGCGTCGATCCGGTGGGATCTGCATGATTTGCACCGGCTCCAGTATTTCGATCACAGCGATGAGGGGATCGTGCGCGGGTGGCGCAGCGTGCATGTCACGGACAGCGATCAGCCTTACATGAAGAATTGGTGGGTGCCGGGGTTGCAAATTGGCTACGCGGAGACGTTCACGCATCAGGTCGCGGATTTCCTGACGGCGGTGGGAAAAGGCAAGCCGTGCCCGCCGACGTTCCGCGACGCGCTGGAGACGCAATATATCTGCGACGCCGTGCTCGAATCCGCGAAGAAGGGGAAGTGGCTGAAGGTGAAGAGCGCGGCGAAGAAGAAGTAATCCGCGACTTTAGTCGGCACGGCATTCGCAATCAAAACACGCGTCGAGTCATCGAACACCGCGCCGACTAAAGTCGCGGACTACGTTGGCCCGGTTGCAGCGCGCGTGCTCCTATGTATGATCGGTCAGATGCGTTCCCTTTCCGCCTTCCTTGCCGCTACCCTCGCTTTTGCCGGGTCGCTGTTCGCCACTGATCTCCCGACCGTCAAGGCTCCGCTCCCTGCGCTCACCGTCGCGCAGGGCGGCGCGATCCCGGCGACCGATCTTCGGAACTTTTTCGAGGTCACGAGCATTGTCGGGCAGGTGGTGCAGCTCCGCACGAGCAGCGGGATTATCAACATCGAGATGCTCCCCGCAACCGCGCCGGCCTCGGTGGCGAATTTCCTCGTGTATGTGAATGGCGGGCGATACGCGAACACCTTCATCCATCGGTCCGATGTGGGGCTCGGCGTGATTCAGGGCGGCGGCTATTCCCTTTCCAACTTCGCGCACATCGCGACGGACCCGCCGGTGGTGCTCGAATACAATCTGCCGAACACGCGCGGCACCATCTCGATGGCCCGCACCGCCACGCTCAATAGCGGGACGAGCGAGTGGTTCATCAACATGGACGACAACACGACCGATCTCGGCCAGAGCAATGGCGGCGGCTATGCGGTGTTCGGACGGGTGACGGGGACGGGCATGACCGTCGCGGATGCGATTCATGCGCTCCCCACTTACGCCTTCAATTCCCCCTTCGGCCAATTGCCGCTCTCGGGATATTCCGGCACCGGGAACCCGCCCGTCTCGACTTTCATCGCGATGACTGCCGCGGAGGCCGTCCCCATTTTTCCCGCGACGGCGGGGCAAAATTCGGTGGTCGGTTTTTCCGTCACCGGGAACACGAACCCGTCGCTCGTCACCGCCACGATCAGCGGCAGCGCGCTGAATCTCGTGCTCGCCGCCAACCAGTCGGGCTTCGCCGATCTGACCGTGACGGCGACCGACAGCAATGGGAACCCGGTGCAGAATTCCTTCCGGCTCACGGTCCCGCCGCCGGAAGTCGCGGTCGAGCAGCCTGCGGGTAGCGATGTCGCGGATGGCGGCAGCCGGGCTTTTCCGTCGCTGGTGAATGAAGGCAGCTCCAGCGATCTCGTTTTCACGATCAAGAATTCGGGTGCCGGGGAACTGGCGCTCACGGGCACGCCGAAGGTCGCGGTGGATGGCGCGAACGCGGGGATGTTCACGGTGCTCGCGCAGCCAGTCTCGCCGGTCGCGCCCTCGGGTGGGAGCACCATGTTCACCGTGCGCTTTTCCCCGACGAGCGGCGGCGCGAAATCGGCGGCGCTGCACATCGCGAATAACGACAGCGACGAGGCTCCCTTCGACATCAATCTCACCGGCACGGCCAACGGGCTGCCGGTGTTCTCGCTGCCGTCTTCGCCGCTGATCGTCGAGGCGACGGCGGCGGGCGGCGTGGTGGTTTCTTACAACGTGACCGCGAACGATGCGGAGGATGGCGTGCTGACGCCGACGGTCTCCCCGTTGAGCGGCAGCATTTTTCCCATCGGCGACACGGCGGTGAATGTGAGCGCGACCGATTCGCGCGGGGCGCAAAGGACGGGCGGCTTTACGGTGAGCGTGCGCGACACGATCGCGCCCGCGTTGACGGTGCCGCCGAATCAAGTCGTGGAGCCCGCGAGCGCGGCGGGGACGGTCGTGAATTATCCGGCGGCAACCGCGACCGATGCGGTGGGTGTGACGAGCCTCACATATTCCAAGGCAAGCGGGACGCTCTTCCCCGTCGGCGTGACGACCGTGACGGTGATGGCCAAGGACGCCGCGAATCACACGACGGCGCAAACCTTCACCGTGACCGTGGCTTTCAACCGGCCCGCCGGGACGACCGTGAACATCGGCGCGCGCACCGGCGAGACTCCCAACGGCGCACCCGCAGGCGCGACGCTCGGCACCTTCGGGCCGCCGGCGGTGAATGACTTTCGCCATCTCGCCGCGCGCGTCACGATGCGCTCGGGCGCGACGACGCTGGCCGGCATTTATCTGGAAGATGAGACGGGCGCGGGGAGCATCGCGGCTTTCCAAGGGCAGGCGGTCCCCGGCATTTCCGTCGCAGGCGCGACTTTCAAAAACTTCCTCGACCCCGTGCTCGCGGCGGATGGATCGGTCGCCTTCCTCGGGAAAATGAAAGGCGGGAGCGTGACGACGAGTTCGGATTCCGGCGTGTGGACGAATGCCTTCGGCTCCGGGTTGGAGTTGCTGCTGCGCGAGGGCAGCGACGTGCCGGACCTGCCCGGCGCGACGCTGAAATCCGTGTCGAGCATTTCGCTGAGAAACGGGGAACTGCTCGCGCTGCTCACACTGAATTTGAAGACCGGCGTGGTGAAGGAGGGGAACGACACCGTGCTGCTGCGCATGACTGCGGCGGGCATCGGCAAAGTGCTTTTACGCGAAGGCCGCGAGCTGGCCGGATTGCCCGGCACGAAGGTCCAGACGTTCAGCGTGCTCAGCCCCGCGCTCGGCTCGGAAGGGCATGGGCGCTGGCACGCGGAGGGATTGGTCGTGGCCAAGGCGGCGCTCACTGACGGGCGCGTGCTGATCGTGAAAATCGCGCCCGACGGCACGGCGACGCCGCTGCTTTCCACCGCCGATGCTGCGACGCCGGTGGACCCGGCGGCAAAGTGGAAGAACTTCGGCCTGCCTGCCGTGGGCGAATTGGGCGCGGGCTTCGCGGTCGCGGCGAAGCTCAAGGCCACGCTGGGCGGCGTGCTGGGGACGGATAACAGCACGCTGCTGTTCAGCGACGACGGAACGGACTGGAGCGTGTTCGCCCGTGAAGGCGGGGCGGCTCCCGGCGGCCTGAGCTACGCGACATTCTTCGACCCGGTGGTGAATGACTCCGGCGACGCGGCCTTTCTCGCGACGCTGCAAGGCGCGGGGATCACCGAAAAAAATCAGACCGCGCTCTTCGGCGGATCGCCGGACGATCCGCAACTCCTCGCGCGTCTCGGCAGCCCCGTGCCCGATGAATCCGGCGCGGCGACGACCGCGGTGTTGAACAAATTCATTTCCTTCGCGCTGCCCGGCGGTCCCGATGCGGGCGTGATTTTCCTCGGCAAAACGAGCGGCGGGGACACGACCGCCGCGAACAAGCTCGCGCTGTGGGCCGTGGATTCGCAGGGGAAACTCCGGCGCGTCTTGCGCACCGGCGACACGCTCGCCAGCGGCGGCCCGGCGATCACCAATCTCGCCCTGCTCAACGCCGCGAACGGAGCTTTCGGAGTGGCCCGCAGCTACAGCGCGACGCGCTCCATCGCGCTCGTTGCGACTTTCGCCGACACGACGCAGGCGCTGCTCCGCGTGGATTTGCCGTAAGCCTACTCGTAGCGCAGCGCGTCGATGGGATCGAGCGCGGCGGCTTTTCGCGCGGGATAGAAGCCGAAGAAAATCCCGACCGCCGCGCTGAACAAAAACGCCCCGACGATCGCCGACGGCGAAATCATCACGGGCCATTCGGCGAAGACGGCGAGCAGCTTCGACGCGGTGATGCCGGCCGCGATCCCGATGACGCCCCCGAGCGAACTGAGCGTGATGCTTTCGATCAAAAACTGGAGCAGGATGTCGCCGCCATGCGCGCCGACGGCCATGCGGATGCCGATCTCGCGCGTGCGCTCGGTCACGCTCACGAGCATGATGTTCATAATGCCGATGCCGCCGACGAGCAGCGACACGCTCGCGATCGAGCCGAGCAGCACGGACAGAATGCGCGAGGTGGCGCTCGCCGTCTCCGCGATTTCCTCCTGGCTGCGCACCGTGAAATCATCATCGCGCGCGGTCACGATGCGGTGCCGCTGGCGCAGCAGCGAAGCGATCTGCTGCGTGGCGCGCGCGGCGGCTTCGCGGCTCTCGCCCTGCACGGTGATGCCGCGCAGCATCGTCTGCCCCATGATCCGCTTCATCGTCGTCGAGTAGGGCGCGATGACGACATCGTCCTGATCGGAGCCCATGACGGAGAGCCCCTTCGGCGCGAGCACGCCGAGGATGACGAGCGGGACTTGCTTGATGCGGATGATCTGCCCGACCGGATCGGCGTCGCCGAAAAGCTGGCGCGCGGTGGTCTGGCCGATGACGCAGACTTTGTTGGCGCTGCGCACATCCTGCTCGGAAAAGATCGTGCCCGACTTCAGCGACCACTGGCGGATCGCAAAGTAGTCGGTCGATTCGCCGAGGATTTGCGTCATCCAGTTTTGATTGCCCGACGCGGCCTGCATCGCGGTCCGCATCTCCGGGCTCACGCGCAGGATGCCGGGGACTTCGCGCTGGATCGCCTCGGCGTCCTCGAGCTTCAAAGTGCCCGCGCTGCCGAGGCCGGTGCGGATGCCGCTGGCCGTGGTGCTCCCCGAAAAAATGAGGATCACATTTTCCCCGAGACTCGCGATCTGCGCCTCCACCTGCGCCTTCGCGCCCTGCCCGATCCCGACCATCGCCACCACCGCACCGACGCCGATGATAATCCCGAGCATGGTGAGCCCCGTGCGCAGCTTGTTGCGGCGCAGCGCGCGGAGGGCAATGCGAATAGTCGCGCCAAATCTCATGGCAGGAGTGTAACGCGTTTGCGCCGCGCGTCGAGCAGGCACCAGCGCGGCGGCAGTGCGCGATCCCGAAGTTATTGACTTGGCAATCTCGCGCCAATCCGCCAGAACCCCCCGCGTGATCGAGGAAAACCCCCATTTGCGCCGCCCAAAGGAGCATAAATCTTTAACTCCCCAAATCTCGAGATCCACCCCTATGCGCTGGGCGTTTCGAGATCCTCTTCCCTAGCGTCACAACGAACATTCATTCATGCCATTATGAAGAACAATGCCGAACCTCTGGCCGAACAATTTCATAAATGGACTTTCAAGTTCTTTGTCGTCGCGCTTCCGCTCACCACTCTGATTTTACTGGTGAGATTCTTGGAACCCGGCGGAGTTTTTATTACCTGCGCCAACTGGGTGATGGGAATCATTTGGGCCATTCTGATGGTGCCGGCAGTTTTTTACCTTTGGGGGGGACGTTGCCGACGCGGTGGGCATTTGTGGAAAGGCTGTCATTGCCAGCGTGTGGTGTGCGGGGCCGAAAAGCATGACCCGAATAATGAATGTCGCTGCAAGGATTGTGGATTACCCGTCCCTCATCAGCCGAACGATAAATGTCGCTGCGAGAGATGTGGCAAAAAAGACTTGCATACGTGGGTAAAGGCACACGGTCCTTATGGCGAAGAAGAAAAAGACGGGATGATAGTTACGGGGTGCGCCACGTGGGAGGAATGTAAGTACTGTCGCGTTAAGAAGTCATAGTTGAGAAGAAGGATTCATCTCCCTCACTTCCAAGTTTGCGCTTGTGGGCGAAGCTCTGCTTCGCGTGGAGGGAGGTGTCGGCGGGCGGGGAGCGCGCAACGGCCCGTTGACACTCCCGTCTGGGAAGCGGAGCTTCCCTCACAAGGGCACTTCCAATCGGAGCTTGGGAACGAGGGGGGACAACGGGGGAACGAGGGGGCAGAACGGGTGACGAGGCGCTGCCGCAGCGGAGAAATGTGGTCGAGGCAAAGGCTGGGTAAAAAGGAACAATAGATCGCAGAGTCGGGAAAATGAGGGAGAAACTGGATAAAGCGTTGGAATAGGGTGGGATTTTGACTTTATCATGAAATATAAGTCGCGTGGCGGTGGCTAAAATGCGTGTCTGTCCTACTATTATCAGCTCTCTAGGTGCTAATATCATTAATTTAGCGACTAATGGGGCTACTTTAGATGACTTAGACGGCGCTTTAGAGCGTGTCATGCACTTTGATGAAGGATGGAATTAAGCATCAAGGTGATGAACGCGAGCCAGTGGAGCCCGGCGAGCGAGGCCGGCAATCGTTCGTAATCTCTGCCCAATCTTCGAAAGCGCGCAGCCCATGCGAAGGATCGTTCGACGACCCATCGCCTCGGCAACAGCACGAATCCTCGTTTGGCTTCTTCGAGTTTCACCACGATGAGGTTGATTCCATGCTTCGCGGCGTCCTGCTTTGGCGTTTCGCCCGTGTATCCCTGATCCACATACGCCACTTCCACGTTTTCGCCGGTCGCTTCCTGCACCACTTTGAGCAGATCCGCCACTTGCGCTCGCTCCTGTTCGTTTGCAGCAGTCACCTTCAGCGCGAGCAAATTTCCGAGCGTATCGACCGCCGCATGCACTTTGGATCCCTTGCGCCGCTTGTATCCGTCGTAGCCGGCACGCGCTCCGCTTTCCGGCGTCGATTGCATCGTGCGCCCGTCGAGAATCACCGCCGTCGGTTGAATGTTCTTCCCTGCCAGCAAGCGCATCATTTTGCGCAGGTCATGCGCCAGGGCTTCAAAGCATCCGGCCTTGATCCAGCGCTGGGCTTGTTGATGCACCGCAAACCATGGCGGCAGATCGTTGGGAATCATTCGCCACGGACATCCCGCGCGCACCATGTAGCGCACCGCATTGAACATCGCCCGCATCGAGTAATCACGCTGCGGCGCCTCTTGCTTCATCAACGTGAGGTACGGTGCGCAGAACGCCCACTCCTCATCGCTCACGTCGCTCGGATAATTGGTTTTTGTTCCTCGTGTTTTGAGTGCCATCCCGAGCGTAATGCCGGGATGTATTTACAAAGTACAGCCCTTTCTTTCAACCAAAGTGCATGACACGCTCTAGATACTTACGCTGCTGCTTTAAAGAATTTTTTTGATGTTACATCGGGTGATGCCAGCGTTGCATCGGGCTTTGCTGAGGTTGCAGGAGGTGCGACTTTTCCTTTTTTTGCTTGAAAGGGGGTGGGGGGAGCGTGTAGAGGGGAGGCGCTCGACTTTTTCTCTACTTTCCCCATGGCCATCACCACCAATGCCTCCTACG
>JAYVRQ010000035.1:0-8810 GCA_043776145.1 Chthoniobacteraceae bacterium | reverse complement strand
TGAGCGCGATGACGAGCGCGACGTGTTTGCGCTTCGCAAATTTCGAGAGCGCATTTTCATCGCGCAGCAACGCCGCGACGGGTGCGCGCAGCTTCGCGGGGGGGACCGCCGTGTGAATCGTCGCGGTCGTGTTCAATCCCGTGAGCAACTCCGTGACCGTCACCTCGAAGTCCCCGCTTTCGCTCCGCTCGTTGATGGGGAGGCGCACCGTCCCTCCCGTCGCGCCGTACACCGTCGCGGAATCGCCCGGCCCGCGAATGTTGATCTCCACAGGGATGCCGGTCAGTTCCCCGTCGTTCGTCATCACCGGCTTCGCTTCCCAAAATCCCGACGTGCCGACCGCGAACGTGACTGACGGCGCGACGACTTCCGCCGCCGGGAGCGCGTACCAGCGGAACGCATCGTCCATCAGATCGACGCTCGCCGCCTCCTCGTCGCTGATCTTCCGCCCGAGCCGCACATCGTAAATCGGGCGCGGCGTGTTCCACTTCAGCGCGGCGATTTGCGGCTTCACGAAAAGGCTCGCGTTCGCCTTCGTCTTCCACGTCTCCGGCTTCGTCGCATTCCGGTCCGCGGGGCGCAGCCAGTCGTCCGCCTCCTTTCCCTCCGCGAAAGATTGATTGATCGCCGTCACATATTGCGTCGTGCCGCACTCCGTCGGGAGTACCCACAGACGCGGATTTTCCCACGCGGCGATAGGCGCGGGCACGCCTTCCATTGCGGCGTTCAGCTTCACGATGTTCTCCGCGTTCCGCGAAAAAAGTAGCGGCGTGGGATCGACGTTCCCCTGCGCAACATAGGCCGCGATTTTCAAATCCGTGCGCGTGGCTGGGACCGCGCAGACCGATTCCGCATCCGGGATAATGCGCCCGCCGCGCGCCACGAACTCCTGCAGGCGCGGCTCCAGCCCTTCGTCCCATCGCCACGTCCCATCCGTCCCATCGAGTCCCACCAGCAGGATCGCGCGCATCGTTTCCGGCAGCGGCCCGCGCATCACCTCCTGATAAGTAATGACGCGCGCCGGCCATCCCGCCGCGTGGCAAAGGAAAAGCGCCTCGGTGACGCGGCCCTCGTGCGAGCCCGCGAAGGGATCGCGCGGCTCCGCGTCGGTGATGACGCGCCGCATCAGCGCCTGCTGCTGGCTGTAGAAAATGCCGATCGTCGCGACGGGTTTCGTGGCCGCGTACACGCCGCCGTATTTCCGCATCCAGAGCGCCATCTCCTTTTGAAAAATCGCGGCTTCCGACGGAGCGCCATCGGCGGCGATGGCCGGGAGAAAATTCACGCCGACGCCCACAAGGCCGCGCGTGAGGGCGAGCGCGCAGGCGCGCTGCCACGCCTCGCGTCCGTAGGGGAACTGCCAGTTGTCGAGCAGCGCCCACGTTTTGCGCCCCGGCGCGTAGCTCGCGAGGCGGTCGATGAGCGCTAGGCTGTGCAGCGGCTTCGCGGCGTGCGCCTGATTCCAATCGTAGGCCTGCTGCACGCCCAGCCCCTCAAACATCGCGCGGCCCGGCAGGCTCGCCCACGGCCAGCCGCCGCGCGCCCCGCTCCCCGGTGCGCTGCCGAAGGATGTGGTGGTGAAGACGAGCCGCGCGTCCACGTCGCGCACGGCCTCTGCGAAGTATCCGTACTGGCGGAACGCCGTCTCGTACCGCTGTGTGAACTTCGCGAATTCGGCGGCGCTTTTTCCCGGCGGCTCCGGCAGCGCGGGCCGCGTGGAGCCGGTGAATTCGATCATCGCCTCAGCCCACGCGGTCTGCGGCGAGGGGAGCGTGCCGCGCGGGGCGGAGTAGCCCGCGTCGCCCGCGCCGATGTCGAAGCCGGTGAAATTCGCGAGCGGTGCGAAACGCTGCGCGGCGATTTGCAGCGAGCGGTAGAGCGGCGCGTGCCACTCCGGCAGCGCGTGCGCGAGGATCGCGAGGTTCGGATTTTGGAAGGAGGGACGCTGCGCGTTGTTGTCGTATTGCAGCCCGAACGAAATGCCGCGGCGCGCGAGGGCCGCCGCGCTTTGCTCGAAACTGTCGGTTTCCTCGGGCGCGGGGAACGTGGCCGTGTGCTCGAAGACGACGTCGATTCCCTGGTCGGTGAGATATGCCGCGTAGTCTTCCAGCGAACCGGAGAAGCTGCGCCCGCCTTGTTTGTAGAAGCCGCCGCTCATCCCGTGCGGGAGCGCCGCCGCGTAGTTCAGCAGGGGGGAGCGCGGGACTTCGATGCCGAGATAACGCGAGAGCGATTTCGTGTCGCGCTCGGGCAGCGGTGCGCGGGGCAGGGGATTGCGCAGCGCGGCGATGTCGGCGTCCCACTCGCGCTGATTCGGAAATTCGTCGGGACGTGCCACGCCGCGCACGCTGATCTCCGCGCCGCCCATGCTGAGCACGGCCTCCACAGGGAAGGTGAGTTCGCGCGGATCGCCGAGTTTCACCGGCTGCAAACCGGCGTCGAATTGCACCGGGCCGCGACCGTCGATGGTCAGCTCGTACGGCTTGCCTGCTTGATTTGCGGGGAGCAGCAGCGTGAGCGAGCGCCACGGGCCCGGCTTTTTGAAAACGATCGCGCCCCCGGTTTTCAGCACCACGTTTTTCACCACCGGCGCGCCTTCCCCCTCGATGCGAATCGGGAACGTCCACAGCTCGTACCGCCCGCTGAGGTCGCCGCTCCCCGCCGCCGCGCGCGCGGTTTTATCGGCGGTGTAAATGTGGCGGCGTTCCGGCAGCGATTGCATCGCGCGGAACCAGTGTGCGCCCGGCTCGATGACGTTGTCCGTGCCGGTCTGGAACCACGCTTTCGCATCCGCGGACGCGGCCAGCGGGAGTTCCAATTTTTCCTCCGCGCCATCGCGAAAAAGCGGTTTGCCGTTCAGCGTGAAGTCCGGCCAGTCCACCGCGTTCGGCCCGTCGCTGCGCCTCGCGAGTTGGCGCGTCGGCGCGAATCCGTCGGACGCGCCGAGCGGCATGTCGTAACGCACCAGCGTGATGCGCGCCGCGAACGGCGGCGGTGTTTCCGCCGCGTTGCACAACGCCATCGCCAGGACGAGTGCGCCGATGGAAATGCGGGAGGTTGGGGACACATTCATTCCTTCTCCAAAAACACGCCGCGCCGCAAGACGCGACTGCCGCGAAATCCTATCCGCGCGCGAGGGACGCGGCGATGCGCTGGCGCACGCGCGCGCTGAGCAGCCACGACGGATGACGCAGCAGCGTGGAGGCGAATGCGGGCCGCGGGAGTTTTCCAGATTGGTAAATGTCGTAACTCAATTCCGCGCGCAGTCGTCTCCGCGTCCACGCACTGATCTGCGGGCGGTTCGCGAGATTCTCCGCGAGGATCGCGCGAATCTCGGCGTTCGCGCGATCGGCATCGACGGACTTCTGCGCGGCGTGCCGGCGAAAGCGCACGAGCGTCTCGGGAATGCGCTGCACGCGCGCGCCCGCGCGAAAGCAGCGGACCCAAAAATCGTAATCGAAGGCGAGATGGTAGCGTTCATCGAAAGAACCCACGCGGTCTTTCAAGGCCCGCCGGTAAAAGACTTCCGGCTGCACCCATTGGCGTCCGCCCCACCAGACGCGGAAAATATCGAGCGCGTCTTCGAGCGAGTTCATGTCACCGAGATGGGTGCCGAGCGTGCGGCCATCGAAGTCGATCCACTCGACGCCGCCCTGCACGATGTCGGCGTGCGGATTGTTCGCGAGGGTGTCGCACACCGTCTTGAGCGCGCCGGGAGCGAGCACGTCGTCGCCATTCAAAAAGCCGAGCACGTTTCCCGTGGCGCGCGCGAAACCTTTGTTGATCGCATCGACCTGCCCGCGATCCCGCTCGCTGACCCACCACGCGAGTTGCGCTGCGTGGCTGCGGATGATGTCAGCGGTGCCATCGCCGCTGCCGCCGTCGCACACGATGTATTCGAGATTGACGCCCTGCTGGTCGAGCACCGAGCGGATCGTTTCACCGATGGTCGCGGCGGCGTTGTAGCAGGGCGTGACGATGCTGATTTTCATCGGGAGTAGTGCGCGAGGCAGTGATCCACGACCTTCGCCCACGAAAATCTGCGCGCGAAAGCAATGCACGCCTCCGCATCGAAACGCACCGCACCCGAAAACAATTTCGCGAGCGCGTTTTCGATTCCGCCCGCGGTCGCCTCATCGACAAACATCCCGCTCACACCTTCCTCCACGGCCTCGGCCGAACCGCCGATGCGCGCGGCGAGCACCGGGCAGCCGCAAGCATTCGCCTCGAGATAGACGAGGCCGAAGCCTTCGTACGCGATGGGTGTCGAGGAAGTCGTGAGGATGAAAAGATCGCTGTCGAGCAGTTGCGCGTTGAGTTGCAGGCGGTCGAGAAATCCGGTGAAGGTGACGCGATCGGCGAGGCCGAGATCGTGCGTGAGTTTTTCGTACGAAGCGCGCAAGTAGCCGTCGCCGACGATGGTGTAATGGAATGGTTGCGTGTCGCGAATACGCGCGAGCGCGTGCAGCACGAGGTCCACATTTTTGTGCGGCTCCGCGAGACGGCAGACGGTGATGAGTCGCGGCGGCCCCTCGCGTCGCGGCGGACGCGGGGCGGCGAAACAATCCGCGGAAACGCCGACCATCGCGGCGGAGGTTTTCCCTGCGCAGCCGGGATGCGTCTTCAGCAAACGCTGCTCGGTGTAGCGGCTGTTTGTGAAGATGTGCGCCGCGCGTGGAAGCGATTTTTTCACGAGGAACCAGGTGAGCCAGTCGCCGAGCCAGCGATCCGCGCTGCTCCCAAATGGCAGCCCGCACCGTTCGCGAAAATCGAGCCGCGCGACGGAGTAATACGGCCACAGGAAATCGTTGCCGTGGACGGTGACGAACGCGCGCGGCAGCCAAGAATACGACGCATTCATCGCGTGCCAGATGTCCATTTTGTGCCGCAAAATTTCGCGATCGAACCGGCGGCGCAATTGCAGCACGGGCTCGATGCGGAACGCCGTGGTCTGCAACTCGCCGCCGGAATGCGGCGTGGTGAAGACGATGACTTCGTGCCCGCGCCGCGCGAGTTCCTGCGCATACTCGAACGCATACGTTTGGATGCCGCCTTTCTCGGGGGGAAATTCGGGTGAGACGAGGGCGATGTTCATGGCGCGCGGCTTGTAACTCCGGGTAGCACGCGCGTCTCGCGCGTTGGTTTCGGCGTCGCGCCAAAACGAACTTTCCTGCCGCATCGCTGCGAGTGAGGCGAACGAATTCTGAAGCGATGTGTTTGGAAAGTTCGCGAAGGCGGGACGCCTTCACCAACGCGCGAGACGCGCGTGCTACCCGGATGTCGCGATCCGCGCTTCATTTGCTCAGGAATCCTTTCTCCACCAATTCGCGGATGCCTTCGCGGTACATCAGCGGACGCATGGGGCCGGCGTAGTGGCGGCTGGGCGACGCGGGATTTCGCGGGCCGGGATGCACGTCGTACTCGGCGGGAAGCATGGTGAATCCGTGCCGCGCGCTGCACAGGGCGATGAGTGTTTGTTCGATTTGGTGCGGGTGGCTGAGGATGCCGGGGAGCGCGAGGAATTCCTCGATCCATTCGAGCCGCAGCGAGTTTTTGTGGATGAGGCCGAGGCCGGAATTGATGAGCGGCGGGCAGCGACCGGCGGGGTCGATGGTGTAGCCGTCGCGCCAGTCTTTGTTCAGGGTGTTTTTGGTGAACGCGGGATCGTGAAGCGCGGCGAGGAGTGCGGTGGGTTTGGCGAAAAAGAGGATGTCGCTATCGAGCAGAATCATGCGGTCGGCTTCGAGGAATGCGGGGAAGTCGAGGACTTTGAGCGCGAGCGTATTCGTCGCGCGGAGATTTTTGCAGCGAGGAAACGGTGCGAGGATTTCCGCCGCGCGTGCGTCGGACTCGGCACGCGGGATGATGCGCGCGGCGGGGAATGCAGTGCGCAAATGTGCGCACGCTTTTGCGTCGAGCGTGCCGTCGTCGTGAAGGCAGAGCGCGTAGGTTTTTCCAGCACTGTACTGAAAAGTCCGCAGCGCCCAGAGCAGGTTCAGCCAGTCGTTGGCGGACGTGAGCACATGGATTTCGCGACTGCAATCCTCCGGCAAATCCAGCACTGGCGCGGCTTCGAGGATCTTCGGGCGCACGGCGTCGCGGTAATACGCGACGCGCAGGCCGTCGTCGAATTTCACCTTCAACAAATAAACGAGCCGACCCGCGGTGATGGGATGGTTGCCCCAGTCGAGGCGGAAGAGCCAGTCGCCGAACATCACCGGCTGGCGGCTGGCCGGAAGCGGGCGCGCGCGGCGGCGGGGTCTTTGAGCGCGAGCAGGTTCACGTTGGGAAATGGATCGCAGAGCGCGAACGGTGTCACCGTTTCCGGTGTGTCACCGACGATGAACATTTGGAAGCCGAGCCGCGTGAGCGTCTGATACAACGCGGCGCACGAGGAGCCCGCGAGTTGCGCGGCTTCCTCGGTAAATTCGATGCAAAGCACGGGCGCATTCGCGGCGGAGAGCAATTGCTCCGCGCCTGCGAGCACTTGGTTTTCCCAGCCTTCCACGTCGATTTTCATCGCGGTGATGCGGTCTTCGAGCCGCTGCTCTCGCACGAAGGAATCGAGCGTGACGGTGCGCACGGTTTCGCTGCCGCCGGGCTCGCCCATGTACGGTTTTCCGAGCGAATTCCACGCATCGAAGCCATCTTTCGCGAGCGAAAGTTCCGCTTCGGCGTTCGCGTCCGAGAGCGCGCAGCGATGACACGAGACGCCGCGCAATCCATTGAGCCGCACGTTTTCCTCCAGCCGCGCGAAGGTCTGGGAGCAAGGCTCGAAGGCGTGAACTGCGCCGCTGTCGCCGACGATGCGCGCGGCGGCGATCGTGTAGAGGCCGACGTTTGCGCCGATGTCGAGGAAGACATCGCCGGGTCGCAGCCATGCGTCGAGGAAGCGGCGCGTCTCCGGCTCGAACTGGTCGAAGTAGAGCATTTCGCACAGGCGGCTGTCGCCGTAGAGCCGCATCCGCACGCCGCCGCCGAGCGAGCGCACGACGGATTGCGGCGTGCCGCGGATTGCGTCCCAGCGCGCGTGGTTGCGGACGAACTGGCGGTTGTGCAGCCCCTTCCGAATGCGCTGCGGGACGAGCGTTTCGTAGGCGCGTGTGGCGAGTTTGGAAATGTTCATGCTGCGGAAATGAGCGCGGGTTCGGCGACGCGCTCGACTTTCCACTCGATCGCGGGGCAGAGCGTGCCGGGCCATTTTTCGGGAAAGTGCGAGGCCTGGTTTCCAGCGCCGCCGACGCTGAAGGAAAGGTATTCGCTGTCGGGAAGAATCCAGCGTTCGCCGGGAACTCCGCAGCCGACGGCGACGACGTAGGTGCGCCGGTTCAGCAGGCGTCCGGGGATGATGCACGATGTGATGTAGCGTCCCGGCTCCTGCTGCTCGTCCTGGAAAAGATGATCGGTCGCGGCAAAGGCGAGTTCACCCTCCTGCGTTTGCAGCAGCATGTGAAAGCGATTTCCGCGCAGCCGCTTTTTCAGTTCGTAGTGAATCTCAAACCGGATCGGTTTGTCGGCCTCGAAGACGGATTGCGGCGTGTCGCTTTCGGGATCGAGCAGGCGCAGCCGTCGCAGGCGCACTTCGTCGTTGCCCGGCGCGTCGTCGCCGCGCCACGAGATTTCGCCGCGGCAGTTTTCGTCCTTCGGCATTCCCGAGGAAAGGTAGTGCGTGATGACATCACCGGGCGCGCCCTGCATGGCGAGCGTGCCGTCCTCGATGAGCAGCGCGCGTTCGCAGAGGCCGCGGATCGCCGACATGTTGTGCGAGACGAAGAGGACCGTGTGGCCTTGCTTGGAAGTGACATCGCCCATTTTGCCGATGCACTTTTGCTGAAACATCGCGTCGCCCACGGCGAGCACTTCATCGACGATGAGGATCTCCGGTTCGAGATGCGCGGCGACGGCGAAGGCGAGGCGGACATACATGCCGCTCGAATACCGTTTCACCGGCGTGTCGATGAAGCTGCCGATCTCGGAGAAGTCCACGATCTCGTCGAACTTGCGCGCGATCTCGGTGCGCTTCATGCCGAGGATGACGCCGTTCAGGAAAATGTTTTCGCGGCCCGTGAGTTCGGGGTGGAAGCCGGTGCCGACTTCCAGCAGCGAGACGACGCGACCGCGCAGCACGGCGCGACCGCGCGTGGGTTCGGTGATGCGCGAGAGGATTTTCAGCAGCGTGGATTTGCCCGCGCCGTTGCGACCGATGACGCCGACGGCTTCGCCGGGTTTTACCTCGAACGAAACATCCTTCAGCGCCCAGAACGTGTCGGCATCTGGGCCGGCGCGGTGTTCCGTGCCGGTCGGCGGCTTTGGTTTATCGGCGGGTTGTTTGCCGAGCCAGCGGCCCACGGTTTCGCGCAGGCTCGTCGGTCCGATGACGCCAAGCTGGTACAGCTTCGAGAGATTTTGGACTTCGATGATTGGCTTCATACCGAATCCACCACAGTGCGTTCCACTTTTCCAAATGCGGCAATGCCCGTGCCGAGCAGCAGCAGCGTGACGGAGACGGAGATGCCGAGCGCCGTCCCGCTGAGCGTGCCGTGGCCGAGCAGGCAGATGCGGAAGGCTTCCGTCGGTGCGGACATCGGGTTGGCCCAGATGAGCCATTCCCAGCGCGCGGGGACTTTCGAGATGGGGTAAATGATCGGCGTCGCGAACATCCAGATTTGGATGAGGTATTGCGTGAGGTGAATGAGGTCGCGGTATTTCGCGGTCGCGGCGCTCATCCAAAGACTGACGCCGAGGCTGAGCAGTGCGGTGTGCAGCAGCGGGAGCGGGAAGAGCAGCGCGCGCCAGGTCAGCGAGGCTTC
>JAYVRQ010000034.1:0-8819 GCA_043776145.1 Chthoniobacteraceae bacterium | reverse complement strand
CGAACTATTGGAACACGACCGATGGCACCGCGTACGGCAGCGGCGCGAATCAGGAATATGGCAATGGCTTCGACGTGATGGGCGGCGGGGGCGGCTTCGCGGCGCACTATAATACGATCAGCAAACGCGCGCTCGGCTGGCTCTCCGATCCGTACGTCCACCGGCCCGCGGCGAATGCCAACGGCGTGTACCGCATCTTCGCCTACGATCAGCCGCAGCTCGAAGAGGGACGCCGCTATGCCTTCCGCGTCGCGAAGGATTCCGTGCGCAATTATTACATCGAATATCATCAGGCGTACAACGCGCAGCTCGCGGACTCGGCGCTCGTCATTTACAATTGGTCCGCGCTCGGGAACGCGGGGCATCTGCTCGACACGACGCCGGGCACGCCCGGCGGGAAAAGCGATGGCGGCATCCAGATCGGGCGCACGTATTCCGATCCCGAGAGCGATCAGCATTTCACCATCGTCGGGAAAAACGCGACCGTCCCGCCGTCGCTCGATCTGCAATATCTGCGCGGACCTTTCCCCGGAAACCAAGCGCCGACGCTGACCCTGAACGCCAGCGCGACGACGATCGCGGCGGGCGGCAGCATCACCTTCACCGCGACGGCGAACGATCCCGATGGCGACCCGCTTTCGTACTGGTGGGATTTCAGCGATGGCGTCGCGAGCGCGAACACGGCGGTCTTCACGCGCACCTTCGCGAGCGTCACGCAGATGACGGTGATGGTGACGGCGTCGGACATGAAAGGCGGCGTCGCGCGGCGGCATGTCGTGGTGAATGTCGGCGCGCATGGGCGCGGCGTGGTGACCGGAAACATCGGTGCGCCCACGGGCGTGCTCGTCACCGACGGGACGAAGTATTGCTACACCGACAGCAGCGGGAATTACGCGCTCTCGAATCTCACGACCGGCGCGCACACGCTCACCACGACTTCGCCGGGCTACACGCTCACGCCATCGTTCACGAATCCGATCACCGTCACGACCGGCACGAACACCGGCAACTGGACCGCCGCCACAAACGTGCTCGTGACGCTCGCGAAAACCGCGGACGCGACCGAGGGCGGCGCGAATGGCACCTTCACCCTCACGCGCACCGGCGACACGTCGGCGGATCTCATCGTGGAACTCGCGCCCGTTGCGGGCAGCGCAACGCTCACCACGGATTACATCTTCAGCCCCGCGCTCACGGACGACGGCAGTTTCAAAACATTCACGATCCCCGCGGGGCAGGCTTCGCTCGTGGTGAATGTGGTGCCGGTGAACGACACGAGCGCGGAGGGACCGGAGACGATCGCGCTCCAGCTCGCGTCGAATGCCAACGCCATCGCGAGCGGCCCGAGCCTCGCGGTGATGACGCTCATCGACAACGACACGACGCTCCCGCAAGTGAGCGTCGCGGCCACCGATCCGTACGCGAATGAAGCGCCGGGGGACGCGGGCACGTTCGTCATCTCGCGCACGGGCGCGACGACGGGCGCGCTGAGTGTCGTCGTCGCGTACTCCGGCACGGCGACGAACACTGCGGACTACGCGACGCTCGCGACGACGGTGGCGATTCCCATCAACCAATCCTCCGCCACGCTCACGCTGACGCCCGTGAACGACACGACGATCGAAGGCCCGGAAGACGCGACGATCACGATCTCGACGAACGCCGCGTACGTCCGCGACGCGAGCGCGCAGACCGCGACCATCACGATCACCGACGACGACACGCCGGTCGTCAGCGTCACCGCGCTCGATGCCGATGCGAGCGAGGCGGGACGCGATCCGGGCGTGGTGCTCATCACGCGCACGGGCAGCACCGCCGCTCCGCTCACGGTGTACTACGGACTCTCGGGACGCGCGCTCCACGGCACGGATTACGTCGCGCTGCCGGGGCAGATCACATTCCCCGTCGGCGCGGTGAGCGTGCCCGTCGTCATCACGCCGTACGACGACGATCTCGGTGAACCCGATCCCGAATCGGTCACGTTCAACCTCACCACCTTCGACAACAAATACAGCCTCGGCACCAGCTTCTCCGCGACGGTGAACATCGCGGACAACGACGCCGATGTGCCGTGGGTGATGACGGGCAACGGACTCACCTATGCGACGCACGGCACGAACACGGTGAAGCTCGATATTTACCAACCGAAGACGCTGCCCACCGCGCCGATGCCGGTGTTCCTTTGGATTCCGGGCGGCGGTTGGTCGAGCGTCACGCGCACGAACATCACGGACAACTACCGCGCATTTGTGAACGACGGCTTCACCGTGGTGAGCATTGACCACACGAACAGCGGTACGGCGAAATGGCCGATTCAGATTCAGGATTGCAAGGCAGCGGTGCGCTGGCTGCGCGCGAATGCGGCCACCTACAATCTCGACCCGGCGCGCATCGTGGTGAGCGGGAGCAGCAGCGGCGGGCACATGGCGGCGATGGTCGGCACGACTGGCGGGGTGCGCTACGTCACGGTCGGCAGCACGACGCTGGACTTCGTGGGCAGCGATGCGGCGAACCTCGAATACTCCGACGCGGTGCAGGCCGCGGTGCCTGTGATGCCGCCCACGCACTTGCTGTGGATGGACCATTACTTCACCTCGACCATCCCCGACCACAATCTCATCAACTCGCCGGAGTCGCAGCTTTTCGGCTTCCCGATTCAGACTATCCCCGAGCAGGTCGCGACGGCGAATCCGCTGCTCTACATCAGCGCGAGCACGCCGCCGTTTTTCATCACGCAAGGCACGGCGGATACCTTCGTGCCGTTCAATCAAAGCGAACTGCTCAACGAGGCGCTGGTGCGCGCGGGCCGCAGCTCGACTTATTGGGCGACGGTCGGCAGCGGACACGATGCCTCGACCCGCGAGAGCACGGAGAACGTGCTGCTTATCCAGCAGTTTTTGAAACGCACCATCCTCGGCAACACCAGCAACGCGCTGCCGATTGCATCGTTCAGCGCATCGGTGACGAGCGGCCCCGCGCCGCTGACGGTGAACTTCAACGGCAGCGCCTCGTCCGACCCGGATGGCACGGTGACAAAGTATGCGTGGTCCTTCGGCGACGACACCGGCGCGAACAATGCGACGGCGAGCTACACCTACAACACGCCCGGCACCTATCCCGTGACGCTCTGCGTGCGCGACAACCTCGGCGCTTCGGCCTCGGTCACGCAAACCATCACGGTGCTCGCGAGCACACCCGCGAGCGGCACGCCGCCGGTCGCTGCGGTGAACACGCCCGCGCAAGGGCTCGTGCTGACGCGCCCGGCGAACACGCTTGTGGAGGCAAATGTGACTGACAGCGATGGCACGGTGGTGACGGTGGAGTTCATCCTGGATGGCGTAAGCATGGGCTTCGACACGGTCGTGCCTTACAATTTCACCTGGGGAAATCTCGCCGCCGGCACCCACACCGTCGCGGTGCGCGGCTATGACAGCAGCGGTAACACCGCGCTCTCGCCGACGCCCGTTTCCTTCAACGTGCAAGACGGCGCGCTGCCGACGGTGAGCATCACCGCGACAAATCCGAACGCGGCGGAACCAAGCACCAGCGGGACTTTCACGGTCACGCGGACGGGTGCGACGACGAATGCGCTGGCGGTGAATTACGCCGTGAGCGGCACTGCGACGAGCGGCGCGGATTTCATCGCACTCGGCGGTGTCGCGAACATTCCCGCAGGGCAGACGAGCACGACCATCGCCGTCACGCCGATGGATGATTTGCTCGTCGAAGGCAGCGAGACGGTCGTCGCCACGCTGAACACGAATGCGAACTACACACTTGGCTCGCCCTCGAGCGCGACCGTGAACATCGCGGACAACGACACCGGCGGCAGCGGGCCAACCGTCACGATTTCCAGCAGCGACAGCACGGCGGCGGAGACAAGCAGCGGCGCGGCAAACACGGGCAGCATCACCATCACGCGCGACGGCGCGACGACCAGCGCGCTCACCGTGCAACTCGCTTACGGCGGCACGGCGGTGAATGGCGTGGACTACAACACGATGCCCGCGAGCGTCACCATCGCGGCGGGTGCTGCGACCGCGACCCTCACGCTTACGCCGATTGACGATGCGCTCGTCGAAGGTTCAGAGACGGCGAGTATCAGCATCGCGGCGAGCGCGGCTTATCAGCGCGGCACGCCCTCGGGAGTCGGCATCCTCATCAACGATAACGATAACGCCGAGCCCATCACCACGACCGGCATCGTCTTCGCCACGCACGGCACCGGCACGAACACGCGCGACGTGAAACTCAATGTCTATCTGCCCGCGACCGGCAGCGGCCCGTGGCCGGTCGTCATTTACTATCCCGGCGGCGGCTGGTCGGTGCAGACGGAGAGCGCCATCACGCCGCTCTTCACCGACTGGACGGCGAGCGGCTACGCCGTCATTAGCGCGAACTACATCACGAGCAGCTTCGAGAAATGGCCCGCCCAAATCCGCGACGGCAAAGCGGCCGTGCGCTGGGTGCGCGCGAACGCGGCGACCTATGGCTTTGACCCCACGCGCATCGGCGTGACCGGCGGCAGCAGCGGCGCGCACATCGCGAGCTATGTCGCCCTAGGCAGCGGAGTGAAGACCGCGCGCGTCGGCAGCGAGGTGATAGACCTCGTCGGCACCGTCGGCGGCAACCTCGGGCAAAGCGATGCCGTGCAGGCCGCCGCGCCCATGTTCCCGCCGACGGACCTGCTCGTGATGGACCACTACCCGACGCCCGGTGTGGCCGACCACAACGCCGCCAACTCGCCCGAGAGCGGACTCATCGGCGCAGCCATCCAGACCGTGCCGGAAAAAACGGCGACGGCGAATCCCATGATCCATGTGCGCGCGGGTGTGCCGCCATTCTGGATCACGCAGGGCACCGCGGACTCGCTCGTGGATTTCAACCAAAGCGAGCTGCTCAACGCCGCGCTCGTGAAGGCTGGCCAGCCCGTCACTTTCTGGCCCGTGCAAGGCGGCGGCCACGGCCCCGGCGTGAGCGACTCGCAGGAAGTCATCGGACTGATGAAGACGTTCTTCGATCGCGTGCTGAAAAACGCGGCGGCCAATGCGCTGCCGATCCCCGCATTCACCGCGAGCACGCTCACCGGCCCAGCGCCGCTCACGGTGAATTTCGACGCCAGCTCCTCCACCGCGCCCGCGGGCATCATCACGAAATACTCGTGGGCGAATGGCGACGACACCGGCATGGGCAATGGCGTGACCGCGAGCTACACCTTCACGCACGCAGGCGTGTATCCCGTGTGCCTCGGCGTGCGCGACGACAAGGGCGGCACTGCGAGCGTGATCGCAAATATCGTCGTGACTCCCGCCCTTGAAAACGGCCCGAACTCGCCGACCGCCACGCTCACCGCACCGACCGATGGGTTCCTCACCGCGCGTCCCGGCAACGTCGTCGCCACTGTGAATGCGAGCGCGGTGAGCGGCACCGTCGCGAGCGTGGAGTTCTGGCTGAACGATCAGCCGTTCGCGTGGGACTCGAAGCCGCCCTACATCGCCACGCTCGGCGGACTCGCGCCCGGCCGCTACCGCCTCGTCACCCGCGTGAGCGACACCACCGGCAACAGCTTCACGCCCGCCGCCGTGAACTTCCGCGTGCTCGCGCCGACCGATGTGGAGATGCAGCCCGCAGTCAGCAACGGCACCATGAGCTTCACCTATTTCCGCTACATCAATGGCAACGTGACCTACGCCACACAGCGCAGCGGCGACCTCACGGGCTGGAACACATTCACCCCCGCGGAGACTGTGCTGCAAACCTACCCCAGCATCGAAATCCGCAAAGCCGCTGACCCACTGCCCATTGGTACCGACCCGCGGCGGTTTCTGCGGATGCAAATCACGAGTCCGTGAAAAGGCGCGAGGGCGAGGAACTGGATGGGCGCTTCGGCGAGACGCCGTTCCTTGAAAACGCCGCGCTATTCCTGCGCGACGCGGCAGCATGGAGGAGCATAAGAATATCGTTGGCCCGCAAGTCAGACAAATTCGATACCGGAGGGGAATAAAACAGAAAGACCTTGCAGCAAAGCTTCAGCGACTCGGGTGGTGGATTGATCGTGCGGGCGTTTCCAAAATTGAAGGACGGCTCGTCTGGATAAACGACCACCGGCAACTCTATCTCGCGCGGGTTCTCCGTGTCGGCGTTGCTGACCTGTTTCCGGTGATCAATCCAAGGGAACCGATTAAAAGCGTGCTAGACACGGCGATGAAGAAGCGCCTTCGCCGGAGGCACCAGCGACGGAGCGAATCCCCAAGGCGCACTCACTCTCTCCGGCACGAAGCTCTACGGCACCACGGAAACTGGTGGCAGCGCCGATAAAGGCATGCTCTTCAGCATGAACACCGATGGCACCGGCTGCAACATACTGGAGAGCCTCGTGGGTGGAGCTTCGAGTGGTGTAAGTCCGTATGGCCATCTCACGCTTTCCTCCAATGGCTCCACTCTCTACGGCACCACAGTACTCGGCGGCGCTTCCGGTTTGGGCACCGTCTTTTCCACCCGAATTGAGTCAAATCAAAAGACGCCGGGCGGACGGACGAAGAAAGCGAAACGATAGAACGTTGACTCACAATCGAGGACACCGAGCGGATGTCCTTAAAAATGAGCGAAAAAAGCACCGGAGAAATCCTTGAAAACATGCGCCCGAAATATGCGGGATGAGGGCGCGAACCGCGGAGTCGGCTGCTGGATGAGTTTTGCCACCTCTGCGGGTTTGAGCGCAAATACGCGATCAAACTTCAGAGCGGAAAAAGGCGAGTCGAAGGAGCCGTTCATGCACGAAGCGGCTCGAAGCCCAAATATGGCGAAGCCGAGCGCAAAGTGCTCAAAGCGATCTGGCTGGCGGACGAGCAGCCGTGCGGCAAAAGACTCAAAGCTGCGGTGCCGATTTGGCTGCCCGACTACGAGCGTGAAGCTGGCCCGCTCGAAGAGGGCCTGCGCGCGCAAATCCTGCGAATCAGCGCGGCGAGTATGGACCGACTTTTGGCCCCCTGCCGGGCGAGCGCGGGCGGTCGGGGACGATGCGGCACGAGGCCCGGCACACTGCTGCGCGCGCAAATCCCAATCCGCACCGAGCACTGGGATGTGGCCGGCCCTGGCTGGCTGGAAGCGGACACGGTGGCGCACTGCGGAGAATCAATGGCGGGAGACTTCTGCTGGACGGTGACGCTGACCGACGTGCATACGCAGTGGACAGAGACTCGATCGGTCTGGAACAAAGGCCAGCACGGAGTCCAGCAACGAATCGCGGAGATCGAAAAAGCGCTCCCATTCCCCATCCTCGGGTTCGATTCGGACAACGGCGGCGAGTTCATCAACTGGCACTTGGCGGACTATTTTCGGGATCGCAAAACGGCGGTCGCATTCACCCGCTCGCGAGCGTACCACAAAAACGACAACGCCCGAGTCGAGCAGAAAAACTGGACCCACGTCCGCCAACTCATCGGCTACGGAAGACTCGAAAAACCGGCGCAAGCGGAGCAACTCAACCGGCTCTATGTGAAAGAATGGAACCTGTTTCGTAACTTCTTCTGCCCGGTGATGAAGCACCTCAAAACCATCGTGGAAGGCAGTCGCAAAAAGCGGATATGCGACGCGCCCGCGACGCCATTCGAGCGACTCAAAGCGTGCCCAGAAAGTGCCCCCGAACCAATCGAGTGTATGGAAAAACTCATGACTACGCTGCGACCATTCGAGCTGAAAAGGCGCATTGAGAAATCGCTGAAACGAGTCATCAAACAAAGCTGAGCAAACAACGAAACGGAGCGCAGAAAAACCAAAAGCCCCCAAAAAAAAATCGCTCGCTCAAAAACGGCCTTCCTGAAGGAGCCCGCAGGGCGACTGGAGGAAGGCCGTTTTTGAGCGAAAATCACCTGCCTCAGGGTGCCTTCTCTGTTGAGGCAACGTGGCAGTAACTTTTTCCTCCGCCGGTGTCCTTTATGATTGAGTCAACACGGAGACCGTCATCACCGTTTGCGGAAACGCTGACCAAGCGTGCCCGATGTTCCCCGGCCAGTTGAATCGCTACCATTGGGGATTCGACGACCCCGCACATGCGACCGGCACTGAGGAGGAGTAATTCGCCGTCCTCCGCCGCGTGCGCGATGAGATCCGCAGAGTCTTCGAGGCTTATGCGGCTGGACGGCTCGACGAAGCGAAGCGGTCAGTTTGATGTCTTTCCGAATGCTTCCGAACTCTGCGGAAGGCAGAGGCCGCCGCGCGGTGCGCCGCCGAGTTGCAGCAGTTGCGTTTCAAGTTCGCCGACGTAACGGCTCATGCCAATGAGTCGTTCGTGAAATTTCCCGCGTTCCCTTTCGAGTAGTGCGAGCATTTGGTCTTTCGCGCGTGTAGTAGTTTCCAATTCGCGGTTCCGAAGTTCGAGTTCCTTCAAGCGTTCGCTTTCGTCACCGTCCGGGCGCGGCCTGGATTCCGAACGAGTCGGAATCCCCGTTTCCGCAATCAGCGCGGTTTTACTCGCGAACTGCTTCGTCCTCTCCTCCCCGACGGTTCGTGTCACACTTTCTGGAGACCGCGCCCATTTTGAAAAGACGCGAGTCCTTGAAGGTGGCCTCTTGCGCTAAGATGCTGCCCAGAGATTTTTTCGCTCCCAGCATATCCTTTTCCTTGTGTATCCCGTGTATCCCTTCGGGTATCCCGGCGTAAAAAACGTCGTGCCACTCCCTGCCGCTCGGTGACGGATTCCAAATGCCCCGGAACCCGCTTACTGACGGGTCTTTGGGATAGACTACACAGAATAGTGTGTTAGCTATAGAGCATGGCAAAGACGGACGGGCGCAAACTTGATCATCAGACGAGTGAAC
>JAYVRQ010000033.1:0-8834 GCA_043776145.1 Chthoniobacteraceae bacterium | reverse complement strand
GTCGTTTCCAGAATTTCGCTCGGGTAGCACGCTCGTCCCGAGCGTTGGTTTGCGGATGTCCTGAGCGCAGTCGAAGGGGCGTCCTGCCGAAACGAACTTTCTTTGACTTTCTAATGGCAGACGTGCGCTCAATCTTCATCCGAACGGTTTCGGAAGTTCGCGAAGGCGGGATGCCCCGTTTGACTTCGCTCAGGGCACCCGCTTCGCCAACGCTCGGGACGAGCGTGCTAACCGGAGTTCCGCGACCGCGCGCTACTTTTTGGCCGCGTGCTGGTGGGCGGCGTGATCGACTGGTGTGGCGGGTGCGGCTTCGGCGACGGGGTGGGCTTGCAGGTAGGCATCGACATCTTTCGTGACGATGAGTTTCCCCCACATGATCGCCCAGTGGCCGGGGAAGGTGCAGACGTATTCGTATTCGCCCTCGGTCGCGGGCGCGGTGACTTTGAGCGTTTCTTTTTGGTCCGGTTCGACGAGCCGTGTGGCGGCGATGATTTTCGCGTGATCCTTGGGGATGAAGGCGCGGCCTTGTTTGTCGAGCGCGTCGGGCTTCATGTTTTGCGCGGCTTCGGCGACTTCCTGCCGTGAGCCGGGTTGCACGAAGACGAGGTTGTGCGGCATCGCGTCGGTGTTTTCGAGGATGACTTCAAAGGGCTTGCCGGCTTCGACGACGAGGCGCGCGTTGTCGTAGCGCATTTGCTCGCGCACGGTTTTGATGACGAAAACGCTGACGCCAAGGCTGCGGAGTTCCTTCCGCAAAGTGGTGGCATCGGCGGGTGGAAGCAGGCCGGCGATTTCCGTCGCGGCTTGCGTGATTTCGATGAAGCCCTGCTTTGTGCGGTCTCCGGCGGGGACGGTCTTCGCCCACGCGAGCACGCTCTCGACGGTGGGACGCGCGACGGCGGGCACCCAGGTCTCGCGCGGGATTTGCACGATGGCGCGCGCGGCGGCGTTGCGCTGAAGGTCGCGCTCCATGTGTGCGGCGAGCGACACGAAATTCGCGCGCGCGTTTTCCGCGCCCATGAGCGGCAGCGCGCGGAGCGCGGCGGAGCGGGCTCCGTTGGAAGTTTTCGGATCGAGCAGCGCGGCATTGAGCAGCGGCTGGAATTTCGCGCGCAGTGCGGGGTCGGGCAGGAAGGCGATGGCATCGACGAGATTTTCGCGCGCGCCGTCGGTCTTCGTTTCGCTCCACGTCGTCTGCGGATTGGCATCCGCGATGATGAGCGCGGCCCACGCGGCGCGGCGGACGCCGGCCTGCTTCGCGCTGTCGGCGAGCGTGCCGAGTGTGGTGCGGGATTTGGCGAGGTCGGCGGCGGGCGTCATGCCGAGCAGTTTGCCGAGATCGTCGGCGGCTGCGCCCGCGCTTTTCGCATCGAGACGCTGGAGGCCGGTGACGAGTTCACTCACGCGATCGGCTTTGTGCAATTTAGCGAGCGTGCCGATAATCTGGTCGCGCGCGGCGAGGTCGGTGCCCTTGCGTTCCAGCCGCGCGAAGAGCACGGGCTCAGTCGCGGGCGCTTTTGCGAGATCGCCGTCGGACATTTTCTCGATCATCTTCGAGAGCACCTCGGGATCGCTCGGGAGCACGGTTTCTTTCGTCAGCGTTTGTAACTGCCGCATCGTCTCTTTGTACACGTAGTCGAGGTAGTAATCGCCCTCCTGCTTGAGCGAAGCGTAGGCGACATCGAACGCGCCGGGCACATCCTTCTCGCTGAAAAAACTCGCGGCGCGCACGGCGTGCAGACGCACGCGCGGGTCGGTGTCTTCGGCGGCTTTTTTCAAAAGAGCGAGCGCATCGGGCACGCGGTCGCGCTGGTAGCAGAGCACCTTCACCGCGGCGGCGCGGGCGAGCGGTTCGGGCGAGGCGAGCACCTGCTTGAGCAAATCGACATCGACGGCGTTGTGCCACTGGCAGACCCACAAGGCTTCGAGGCGGTGGTGCTCGTAGTTTTTGTCGGCCTTGTCGAGCGCCGCAGCCCACGCTTTCGCGGCGGCGACGACTTCGGCGCTGTCGCGCTTGCCGAGTTCGATTTTCGCAAGCGTGCGCGTGTCGTCCTCGTGCGCTTTCAAGACTTCGAGCAGCGTGGGAATCGGCTGGCCGTCGATCTTCGGCGGCGTCAGCAGCGGGCGACCGTTGTAGGTGATGCGGTAGATGCGTCCGTGCTGATGATCGCGGTTCGGATCGCGAAGATGATGCTGCAAGTGCCCGATGATCGTCTGGCTCCAGTCGCAGAAATACAGCGCGCCGTCCGGGCCGATATCCACGCAGATCGGGCGGAAGGTCGGCAGCTCCGCCGGGTCCGCATAGACGAGCTTCTCGATGGTTTCGCCCTGCACGCCGGACCCATCCTGTGAGCATTTCACGCGATAGATGCACTGGTCGCCGATGACGTTGCAGTTCAGAAAATTTCCCTGCCAGTCATCGGGGAAATGCGCGCTCGAAATCATCCACGTTCCGGGGCACGGACGGGACGGGCGCTTCCAGAAATCCTTGATGCTGGGATGGTCGCCGTCGTCGAGATGCCCGCTGATCGCCGAGCCGTAATAGTTCCCGTTGCTCGTCGCGTTGGTGAGGATGTCGTTGCCCCAAAAATCCCACACCTTGCCGTGCGGATTCACGAGTCCGTATGGCGCGTATTTTTCCATCTTCATCGTGCGTGGCTCGAAGCGCCACGCGATCGCATCCTTGTGTCGGATCGGCCCGCCCGCCGTCTCGACCTGCGTGCGATGAAACACGCCGTCACTCGGATAAATCGCGCCCGCCGGATCGGGATTGAGCGCGTTCGTGGTGTGATGCGAATCCGCGCTGTCCATGCCCATGAGCACGCGCTCCTTCACGCCCGCCTTCCCATCCTTCCCGATGGGCACGTACCAAAGGTCCGGCGCCTGCATCACCAGCACGCCATCTTTATAGAAAGAGAAACCCGTCGGCGCATTCAGATCGCCGAGAAAAGTTGTGCATTTGTCCGCCTTCCCGTCGCCGTTCGTGTCCTCGAAAATGAGCAGCTTGTCGCCGTCTTTGCTCGTCGGTTCGCGCTCAGGATAATTCTTCCACGCCGCGACCCACAGCCGCCCCTTCGTGTCCCAAGCCATCTGCACGGGATTCGCGAGTTCGGGAAATTGCTTCTCGTCGGCGAAAAGATTCACCGTGCAATTCGCGTTCACCTTGATCTTCGCGATGGCCTCCTGCGCGTCGGGATACGTGTGCGAAAGATCGGGCTTGTCGCCCGGCTTGTTCGTCCCCACCGGCACCGGCGCGGGGAGATTGTCGTCCTTCACCACGAGGTCGCCGCCATTCGCCACGGCCCACACGCGTGCGTCGCGATTCGCGGTCATCACGTCGCGCATCGCCATTTCGCGCTGCATCACCGTGTTGTTGAAAATCGGCTCGCTCGTTTTGCCATCTTTGTCCTTCGGCGCGTACTTTTCGCGCGAGCGTCCGCCGAAAACGTTGTAGCCGTCGATGGTCCGGTACCGCTGATGCCACTGCCAGCTCTTGTCGAGCACGGCGTCGTGCAGCTTCGCCAGATCGCCCTCCGGCGCGCTCTCGCCGAACAGCGCGCGGAACGCCAGCGGCGCGAGCGCCTTCTCGCCCGCCTCAGTGAGATGCAGCCCATTGATCGTGAGCGATTGCCCTTTTGCCGCAGCTTCTTTGAAAACATCCTGCGACGGCGTGAAGAGATCGACAAACTGCACATCGTTCGCCTTCGCCACGTCGGCCATCGCGACGGTGTAAAGCTGAAGGTTCGCGTTGTTCGCGGCGGGATCGGCGAAGTTCGGATCGCGATGTTTTTCATTCGCGATCGGCGAGAAGAGCACCACGCGCGGCGCACCCTTTCCGCTGAAATTCTGCTTCGCCATCTCCTTCAAAAACTTGTCGAGATCGCCTTTGAATTTATCCAGTCCTTCCGCGCCCTTGAACGATTCGTTGAAGCCGTAGAACGCGAAAATCACATCCGCCTGCGTCCACGTCAGCCACTGATCGCGCGTGCCGAATTCTTGCGAGCGATGCCACATCGCGACTTCATCGGCGGGTGCCGCGAGAGTGCGAACACCGATTTGCTGCTGCGCGAATTTTTTCTCGATCAGCGTCTCCAGCCAGCCCGTGTGCTGCATCCGGTCGGCGAGCGCATTGCCGAGGATGGAAATGTGATCGCCTTTTTTGAGTTCGAGTTTGTCCGGCGGCGCGGCGTGGAGCGTGGAGAGCAGCGCAAAAGCGCCGGTGGTGAGGAGGAATGGACGGAGGTTCATGGATGTTAGGGAGCGGCGTGGTGGTGATTCAATACGACGCGGGCGAAACCCTTAGCACTCGCGCGCGAAAGTCCGCACGCTTTTTGTCAAGGAGCGGTGGTTTCCCAACCACCGAACCAACCAAACGCGCGAAGCGCCCAATCAATTTCCCCGCGCGTCATGAAAAAATTGGCGCTTCGCGGGCGTGAGGGTCGGTGGTTGGGAAACCACCGCTCCTTGTGCCGCTCAGGGCAACGTCACGCGCACATGCCCGAAGCGCGCGGGCAGGCCGATGCCGGCGGCATCCTGCACGATGACGCGCTCCCAATTCGCATCCAGCGAAACGACCAAAGTCGGCGGACCAGCAGGCAGCCATGTGCCCACCGCGCTTCCGAACTCCGCCGTGTAAGTAATCCCGCTTCCACTCGCGGCCTTGCGCCGCACGTATTCCATTTCCAGACGCGGGCCGCCGCCGCCATTCACGCGCCGCACGATGGGCAGACCCTCGATGCCACTGCCCGCTGTGAGCGGCGGGTCTTGCGCGAGCGGGTCGTTGCGGAAGGCGTATTCGAGCACATTGACGATGCCATCGCGCTCGGGGTCCGCGAGCGGGTCGGCGCTGGCACCGGCGAGAGCCATGTCTTCGGTCCAGTATCCGAAGGGTGTGTTCGGCAAAAGGTAGGCGACTTCCAGCATGGGCCGGATGGTGGGATCGCTCGCGGTTTCGCTCGATTTGAAAACCCAGCCGTCCGTCCCGCCGCTCGTGTCGGGCGCGACGACCCAGCCATAGTTCGCGGTCCCACTTTTCCACGCTGTGACATCCGCGGTCACATCGAAGATCTGTGGGATGTCGATCACCGCAGGGTAGAGCGAAAAGGTAACGGCGCTCACCGCATCGGTGCCATCAGTGGCGATGCCAGTGCCGAGACTGTTCCAAGTGTCTGCATCGCTCCATGAAATGTTCATGCGATGCAGCGCGACGCGATCCGCGGTTTCGTTGCCCGCGGTGGGTCCGGTTTGCAGAAAGAGCTTTGCGGAAAGGATGGTTGCGCTCGCGGGAATCTGCCCGGCGAGATTGCCAAAGAGATTGTTGAAGCGCACGAGTGCCTGGCTGGGTTGCAAGCCCGTGGCCGCGCCGTAGTCGCCATCGACACTTAGGTCGTGGATCGCCGCGTTCGTGGTCGTGATCTCGCCTGTGATGAAGGTATCCGCCGCACCCGTGTAACTATTCAGCCCCTGCCGGAAAGTCGCGAGGCGCGGAGTGGGTTCGCCTTCAAAAATCCCGCTGATACTGCGGCATTGCGCGGCGCGGGAGGCATGGGTGGCGCCATACATATCCTCAAGGGTGCGGAGGAGATTGTGCAAAGTAACCGTGGGTGCGCCGGCGCGGCCATATTTCAAGTTAGCACCGTGGAAGACCGTGGCGATTTTGTTCACCTCATTATAGTCATCCTCGTCCCAAGTAATGATGAGCAGACTGTTATGGGAGGGTGCCCAGTTGGCATAAGCGGAAAGGTTCGCGAGCAGCCAGTCATCGGCCATCTTCCGCGAGCCATCGTGCATGTCGTGGTTTTGATCGGGAACGATAATACTCACCGACGGGAGCTGCGTGAAGTCGGCGGGGAAGTTCGAGAAAATGTTGTTCGTGACCGGCGGGATTTGGTTCGTGCCCGCGCCCTGCCAGTTCGCCCAGGGATTGTGCTTGCGGCGGTATTTCGTCCCCGGCGGATCGGTCGCGGTGTGCGGATCGTAGTTCGCATCGCCGACCGCGTTGAGAAACTCGCTGTATCCGCGAAAGGTGAAGCCCGCCGCGATCAATTCCGCACCCAGATTGGCGGCGGTGAATGGGTAGCCAACGATCAGGTTGTCATCAATCACACCCTGTGCGGAACCCGAGAAAAGATGCAGATAGTTCGGCTGGCTCGGATGGGTAATGCCCCACATGCTAGAAAGCGTGACTCCACCCTGCGCGAGCTGGTTGATGTAGGGGCAGTTCACCGTGTCGCCGATGATTTGCCCCGCCGTCCGGTTTTCCTCCACGACGACGACGACGTGATCGTAGCGCGGCGGCGCGGCTGGAGAAACAGGGATCGAGAAACCCAGAATCGCGGCAGCGAAAATCCGGGTGCAGGCGAGGGAATAATGCGGGGACATGACTGCGTAGGCTACCGGGATTCGGTGACGCCGCAGTGAATCTGCGATTACAGTTTGGTCAGCAATCGCGTCCGCCGCACCGTCACTGGAACTTCTCGATCGTGACCTGCATCAGCTTCGGCTTCCCATTTTCCTGAATGAAATTCACCGACAGCTTTACCCGCGCGCTCTTCTCGAATTTCGCCTCGTACACCAGCAGCGGCGTCTCCCCATCCACGACGGAATCCGCCGGGATCAATTTGCGCGACACGAATTTGCCGTGCTCCTTCAGCGCGCCGTTTTTGTAAAGCGCGTCGAACGTGGCGGGCGTGGCGATCGCCTCCACCATCTTCGCGTAGTCGGCGAAGAATGCCTTCGAGTCCCCCGCGTTGTAGGCGGTCATGGCTTTTTCCACCATCGCATCCAAGGCCTTCGGTGCGTCGGCGGCGCGGAGGCATGGCGTCGAAAGGGTAAGAAAGGCGGTGAGTGAAAGGAGAGTTAGACTGGATTTCATGGGGTTGGATTTGGGTAGTTAAGTTGATGGAAGAGTTGAGCGGGCCTACCTGCGCAGGATCGTGAAGCGCCGATATGCCTCGTCCGCATCGGGAAAGTCCAGATTGTAATGCAGCCCGCGGCTTTCGCGGCGCAGCAGGGCGCTATCGACGATGAGGGCGGCGACGCAGGCGAGGTTGCGCAGTTCGAGGAGGTCGGTGGTGATTTTGTAGCCCCAGTAAAATTCGGCGATTTCGCGCTCGAGATTGCGCAGGCGCGTGGCGGCGCGCTGGAGGCGTTTTGTGGTGCGGACGATGCCGACGTAGTCCCACATGAGGCGGCGGATTTCGTCCCAATTGTGGTAGATGACGACGAGTTCATCGACATCGACGGCGTGGCCGCTGACCCACGCGGGGAGCGCGAGCGTGTCGAGCGCGGAGTCGGCGGGGGAAGGCGCGGGCGCCCGGGAAAGGGCTTCGCAGCAGCGATGGGCGAGGACGCTGGCTTCGAGCAGGGAATTGCTGGCGAGGCGGTTTGCGCCGTGGAGTCCGGTGCAGGCGACTTCGCCGATCGCGTGGAGACCGCGCAGGCTGGATGCGCCGTTTTCGTCGGTGAGGACGCCGCCGCATTGGTAGTGCGCGGCGGGGACGACGGGGATGGGCTGCCGCGTGATGTCGATACCGAGCGCGAGGCAGGTGTTATGGATGTGGGGGAAACGCTCGCGGATGAACTCGGCGGGCTGGTGCGTGATGTCGAGGAAGACGCATTTCGCGCCAGTGCGTTTCATTTCGGCGTCGATGGCGCGGGCGACGATGTCGCGCGGGGCGAGCGCGCCGCGTGCGTCGTACTTCGCCATGAATTCGACGCCCTTGCCGTCGATGAGTCGCGCGCCTTCGCCGCGGATCGCCTCCGAGATGAGGAAGCTGCGCGCGTCTTTGTGGAAGAGGCACGTCGGGTGGAACTGGATGAATTCCATGTTCGCGATTTTCGCGCCCGCGCGCCACGCAATGGCGACGCCGTCGCCCGTCGCGATGTTGGGATTGGTCGTGTAGAGATACACTTTCCCGCAGCCGCCCGTGGCGAGGATGACACGGTCGCTGCGCAGCGTCTCGACCGCGCCGCTGGCTTCGTCCAGGACGTACACGCCGAGCACGCGGTCTTCGCTGACGTAGCCGAGCTTGCCGAGCGTGATGAGATCGACGGCGATGTGCTTTTCAAAAACGTCGATCTGCGTGTTTTTCTCGATCGCGGCGAGCAGGGCGCGTTCGATCTCGCGTCCGGTCACATCGCGGGCGTGGAGAATGCGGCGCTTGCTGTGGCCGCCTTCGCGACCGAGGTCGAGTTCGTGGCCGCCGTCGGGGAGTTCGCGTTCGTCGAATTGCACGCCGAAGTCGATCAGTTCGCGGATGCGCGCGGGGCCGTCGCTGACGATGGAGCGCACGACCTTCTCATCGCAAAGCCCCGCGCCCGCATCGAGCGTGTCGGCGACGTGCAGCTCGAAGGAATCCTCGCTGCTCGTGACGCTCGCGATGCCGCCCTGCGCCCACGCGGTGTTCGACTCGCCGCGCCTGCCTTTCGTGACGATGGCGACGCGACCCTGCGCGGAAGCATTCAGCGCGAAGCTGAGCCCGGCGATGCCGCTGCCGATGACGATGAAATCATAGGGCTTCATGAAAGCAGGATGTTGTCGATGAGCCGGGTTTTTCCAAGGAAGACTGCGACGGCGATGACGCAGTTTTTCCGCACAGTTTTGATTTCACCGAGCGTGTCCGCGTCCAGCACGTCCACATAGTCCGCGCGGGCGAGCGGAACGGCTGCAATCTTTTTCAAAACGAGGCTGCGCAGTTTCGCGGCGCTCTTCTCACCCGCGCGAAATTCTACCGCCGCCGCGAGCAGCGCGCGTCGGAGTGCGGGAGCCTGCGCGCGTTCCTCTGGATTGAGAAAACGATTGCGCGAACTGAGAGCGAGCCCGTCCGCCTCGC
>JAYVRQ010000032.1:0-2665 GCA_043776145.1 Chthoniobacteraceae bacterium | reverse complement strand
CTACCAAAGCGGATACGCTGACGTGTATCGCATCCACATTCCCAGTGGCGCGCGTTCGCGCATCATCAAATATCCGGGCACCAACAGCGGCGCAAAATTCTCGCCCGATGGCAGCCGCATCGCCGTAACGCTCAGCAAAGACGGCAATCCCGAACTCTACGTCACCGGCTCCGGCGGCGGTTCGCCGCGCCGGCTCACGCACGCGCCCGGCGTGGACACGTCGCCCACGTGGTCGCCCGACGGATCGGAAATCATCTACAGCAGCGACGACGGCGGCTCGCCGCAGCTTTATCGCATTTCCGCCTCGGGCGGCAGCCCCTCACGTCTCGCGACCGGCTTCGGCTACAACACGGAGCCGAACTGGTCGCCCGATGGAAAAAAGGTCGCCTTCAACACGCGCGGCGGCGGCGGCTTCGAGGTCGCGGTGACGGACCTCGCAGTCGGCGGCACGCGCACGCTCGGCGAGGGGAACGATCCCGTCTGGGGCGCGGATTCGCGGCATCTGATTTTCGCGAGCGGCGGTTCGCTGATTCTGCTTGATGCGGTGTCCGGCCAGCGGGCAACACTCGTCTCCGGCGTCGGGAAAATTTCCGAACCCACCTGGTCGCGCTGAACCCTTCCATTCTCATGAAAATCTCCACCTTTCCTCAAACCATCGTCATCGCACTCGCGCTCACGCTCGGCGGCTGCGCCAAAAAAAGCGGCCCACTTCCGAGCGGCGGCGCGGACGGCGATTACGTGAGCGGCTCGGCGCTGCCCGACCGGCAGGAAGGCATCTCCTTCCTCAGCCCGAATGTCGATCGCCACAAATTTTCACCGCTCTATTTCGGATTCGACATCGACACTGTTAGCGGCGGCGAGCACGCGAAGATCGAGCAGGTCGCCGCGTTTATGAAAAGCGCGCCGAACAAGATTATCATCGCCGGTTTCACCGACGAACGAGGGACGCCCGAATACAACCGCGCCCTCGGCGAAAAACGCGCGCTCGCCGTGCGCGAGGCGATCATCCGCGCGGGCGGGGACGGACGCCGCCTTCAGACCGTGAGCTTCGGTGCGGAAATGCCCGCGGACGCAGGCTCGAACGAAAGCGCGTGGGCGAAAAATCGGCGCGCGGAATTTGGCGTGGTGCGGTGAGGAGAGTAAGAAGTAGTCAGTGGTCAGTAGTCAGAACTGGAAAGCCGGACGCTTTCTTTTTACTGACTACTGACTACTTCTTACTCTTTCCGCCCTACGGCGCGACGTTCACGTTGAAGGGCGCGAAGATCGTTTTTCCGCCGACGACGACCTGGCAGAAGACGCGGATGAAACCGGCGCGCGGGGGATAGAATTTGAAGCCCATCACGGGACCGCCGCGCGCGTCGTCGCGCGTGATGTCGCCGCCTTCGGGATGCAGGTGGACGACGGTGCGGTAGTCGTCGTAGAAGCCGACGAGGTGGCAGAAGGCGTTCATCACCGGCTCGAGCTGGCGCACGGGTTTTCCGGCGGCGTCGGTGACTTCGATCTGCATGTTGCGGACCTGCTTCGCGCGGGGGAGTTGGCCGTTTTCAAAAGTCATGCGGAAGCGCAACCCGCCCGCGAGGGTGTCGAAGCGGCCGGACATGTTGCCGATGGATTCCGCCGCGCCCGCGCCCGCGAGTTCCACGGCGGGATATTCCTGCACGCCGCTGTCCGCCGGGACGAGATCGGCCCAGATGCGGTAGGCGGAATTTTTCGCGGGCGTGAAGGAGAAGGCGTATTCGCCAGGCGTGCCGGTGGGGACGGGATGCTCGTGATGATAATCGGTGAGGCTCGGGTCCACGATGAGCAGGTGGATGGGCTGCGTGTGCATGACCATGAGGTCTTTGAGGAGCACGGGCGTTCCGTCGCGGCGCTGGATTTGCACTTTCACGTCCGCCTTTTTGCCCGCTTCGAGCGGGGCGGACGCGAGGGCTTTCAGGATCATCGTCGGCTCGCCGGGCGGGACGTAGATGAAGCTGTAAGGGATGCGCCGCTTCACCATCGCCATCCCGCATTTTTCGCAGGGCGTGGTGGCATTCGGGGCGACGCATTCGGGGTGCATGGGGCAGAGCGAGATTTCGGTGGCGACGATCTTTGGGTCGAAATGCGCGGCCATCTTCGCAAAGACCTCGCGCAGGCCGTCGAACGCTTTTTGCGCGGCCGCGCGATCTTTCGCGGCCCCGGCGGTGGCGATGGTGCTGATGAACGCAAGGCCGCGATCCGATTCCGATTTCATTTCGATTGAATCGCCCGCCAGCCGCCGCAGCGCGGGGCTGCACAGGGCGACCTGCACTTGGAGTTCGCCCAAGCGGTCTTCTTTCAAGAGCCGCTCCACATTTGCCGTGGCGAGCCCGATCACGTTCCACGCTTCCGGCGCGGTCGGCGGTTCGAGGACGTTTGGCGGCACGGCGATGTCGCCGCGCGCGAGGGCGGCGAGGCACAGGCAGACGGCGAGGGTTTGCAGGAGTGTTTTCATGGAATCAGATCAGCCCGGTCGTCTCCGGCCAGCCGCACATCAGGTTCAGCGACTGCACGGCCTGGCCCGCCGCGCCCTTCGTCAGATTGTCCTCCGCGCTCAGCAGCACGAAGCGCCCGGTGCGCGGATCGTGACGCCATGCGATGTCGATGAAGTTGGTGAACGCGACGTTTTTCGTGTCGGGCAGCGCGT
>JAYVRQ010000031.1:0-2666 GCA_043776145.1 Chthoniobacteraceae bacterium | reverse complement strand
GACGCGAGCCGCTGCTGATCGCGTGCGACCTGCATCGCCCGGCGGCAATCGAGCAACTCGCGACGCTCGGCCGCCAGATTGGCGTCCCCGTTTTTCTCCCGACGGCTGGGGAAACGGACGTGGTGAAAGTCGCAAAGCTCGCGCTGGAATGGGCGAAGGAGCAGCCGGGAAACGTGACCATTTTCGACACGGCGGGACGGCAGGAAATCGACGAAGTGCTCATCGCGGAAATCCGGCGGCTCAAAGAATTTCTCCAGCCGCAGGAAGTGCTGCTCGTCGCGGATTCCGCGACGGGCCAGCAGGCCGTGAGTGTCGCCACGCATTTCCACAGCGCGCTCGGTCTCACCGGCCTCGTGCTCACGAAACTCGATGGCGATGCGCGGGGCGGCGCGGCGCTTTCGATGCGCGAGGTCACGCAGCAGCCGATCAAGTTCGCGGGCATGGGCGAGAAGCTCGATCAGTTCGAGCCGTTCCATCCCGATCGACTCGCGGGGCGCATCCTCGGGATGGGCGACATCGTTTCCCTCGTGGAAAAAGCCGCGGAGGCCATCGACGAGGACGAGGCGCGCGCGCTGGAGGAAAAGCTGCGCACCGCTTCCTTCGACCTGAACGACTTTCTTTCGCAGTTCAAAATGATCCGCAAGCTCGGTCCGCTGGAGAATCTCCTTGCGCTCGTGCCGGGCATGTCGCAAGTGAAGGGCCTTTCGGTTGACGAGAAACAGATGAAGCGGGTCGAAGCCATTGTGCTTTCGATGACGCAGCCAGAGCGGAAAAACCCGGACATTTTGAATGCCCGCCGCCGGCAGCGCATCGCCCGTGGCAGCGGTTCCTCGGTGACCGAAGTAAACGATCTTCTCAAGCGTTTTTCCGAAATGCGCAAGATGATGAAGAACATGGGCAAAATGAAGAAAATGATGGCGCGCGCCCAGGGCGCCAATTTCGGAATCAGATAACCAACCGCACACACAGAATTATGGCCGTTTCCATTCGTCTTCGCCGTGAAGGCGCACTCAACAATCCCTATTACAAAGTCGTCGTCGCCGATCAGCGCAGCCCGCGCGACGGCAAATTCATCGAGATCATCGGCAACTACGATCCGAAGAAAGCCGGCAGCAACGCCAACATCGACCTCACCCGCGCCGACTACTGGATCGACAAGGGCGCGCGCCCGAGCGACACCGTCCGCAGCATCATCAAAAAGGCCCGCAAGACCGCGACCGTCGCGAAGTAAGCCGCGCCGTTCCCGGCGTCACCCCTCGCATTCCCCGTGAATCAGCCCCTTGCCATGCAGGAATTCCTCGAATTCGTGCTGCGGCACCTTGTCGATTTCCCCGACGAGATGGTGCTCACCACGACCGAGGCGAACAAGAAAACCATCTTCAAACTCCGCGTCCGGCAGAGCGACATCGGGAAGGTCGTGGGCAAACAGGGCCAGACCATCCTCGCGATCCGCAACATCCTGAACGCGGCGGCGGCGCGCTTCGGGGAGAAGGCGGCGTTCGAGATCGTGGAGGAAAGCGGCGAGCGGTAGATTTCCCAGCGGGAGCAGATGCCGCACATCGCGATCTCAGTGGACATGCTCGATACGGGCATCGACGTGCCGGAGGTGGTGAATCTCTTGTTCTTCAAGCTGGTGCGGTCGAAGACGAAGTTTTGGCAGATGCTTGGACGCGGCACACGGCTGTGCCCCGACTTGTTCGCGCCGGGAAAGAACAAGGAGTTCTTCACGATCTTCGACTTCTGCCAGAACCTCGAATTTTTTAGCCAGAATCCCGAGACGACCGAAGGCTCGCTCGGCAAGCGGCTCTTCATCGCGCGGCTGGAAATGATCGGCGAACTCGACGCCTCCAACCTCCTGCGAGAAGGACCGGACAGCACGGAGGATTTCCGGCGCAACATCGCCGGACTGCGGCGCATCGAAGTTGCCGCGATGAACGTGAACAATTTCATCGTGCGCCCGCATCGCCGCTTGGTGGAGTTATTCGCGAAAGCCGAACCGTGGATGACACTAAATGCCGAAGAGCGCAGCGAACTCGCGCACACGGTCGCGGGCCTGCCCGCAGAACTTGAAAGCGTGGACGAGGAGGCGAAGCAGTTCGACCTGATGATGCTAAATCTCCAGCTCGCGCAACTCCGCGCATAGTCGGGATTTACGCGGTTGCGGGATCAGGTGAAAGCCATCGCCGGGCTGCTCGAAGAAAAGGCGGGCATCCCGATGGTGCAGCAGCAGCCTGCGCTCATTCAGGAAATCCAAAGCGATGAATGGTGGCAGGATGTGACCATTCCGATGCTCGACCGAGCACGGCGGCATGGATGCCGCCCGCCTTTACGAATCGCCCTTCACGGACTTCCACCCGCAGGCCGTCGCCGGAGTTTTCGAGACTCAGCAGGTGGACACACTGATCTCGATTCTCGAAGCCGTTCGAAGCCGGGCCTCGGCGTAAGGCGTTACGCTTTCAACGGTAGCTCACCGTATCGGCGAATAGTCGGTCGCTTTCAGATACACCGACTTCACGCCGTCTGGGATCGTAAGGGAGCCACCGGCTTTGTCCTCGGATGCTTTTTTCGCGGCGATCCAATCCGTGTCGGCGCGGAATGCCGTCCAGGATGCTTTCGCGACGTCGGCGTCTTTGTGCGCGAGGAGATAGGCGAGGGTCACCTCGGCG
>JAYVRQ010000030.1:0-8855 GCA_043776145.1 Chthoniobacteraceae bacterium | reverse complement strand
GCCTCGCGCGGTGCGAGCAGCGCGGCGCGGAGCAGCCACTCGCGATCCGCCGCGATGCGGTGACGCAGATAGAACTCGCCGACGCGCGCGCAGAAGCTCCGCCGGAAAAAGCGCGCGTTGATCGCCGCGATGCCGAGCGTCACGTTCCGCACGTTCAGCGCCCGCTCCTCCGCGCCCGCGAGGCGCCGGATCACGACATCCTCCGCGCCGACCCACTCGAAAAATTCCACTGTCCCGCTGACCGTCTCGACCGCCGGATCGGCAAAGGCCGCGAGCACCGCGGCGAACGCTCCCAGCGCAAACCGATCATCGCTGTTCAACCAGCCAATAACTTCCCCGCGCGCGAGCCGGAACCCTTTGTTGATCGCATCGTAGAGCCCGCGATCCGGTTCGCTCACGACGCGCAAATGCGGATGCCGCGCGAGCATTTCCAAAGTCCCATCCGTCGAGCCGCCATCGACGATGAGATGTTCGCAGTCGGGAAAATCCTGCGCGCGCACGCTCTCGATCGCCTCTTCGAGAAAGTGCGCGCGGTTCAGCGTCGGCGTGATGATCGAGAGGCGCACGGTTAGAGCATGTGGAAGCAGTCCAGCAATTCCTCCCGCGGAAAACGCGCGGGCACCGCGAGCAATCGCGGCGTCAACGCGCGCGCGACCCACGGCGGCAGATTCAGCCCGCGCCAGTCGCTGTACCTTTGCAACGCCGGCCAGAGCCGCGGACGCCGCCGAATCCACTCGTACATCTCGGCGGTCCTCGGCGGCGAAAACGCGCGCATCACCCCCAGGATTTCATCGCGCCGCGCATCGCCGCCGCCGCCCGTCTTGTGTCCGGGGTGAATGCGGTACGCCGCGAGCAACTCGGGCGTTTGCAGAAACGTGCAGCCTTCCAGCGCACGGAGGAACCACTCCCAATCGAACGCGAAATGCCGCGCCCCATCGAGCGGCCCCGTTTTCCTCCACGCCGCCGCCGTCCAAAACGTGCCCGGCTGCACGATCGTATCGCAGCGCCGGAGCCGCGCGGGATCGTGCGGCGGCGGCGTCTTGATCCAGCATTTCCCCGAGCCCTCCTCGAAAAGGAGGCAGCCGCCGGTGACGATGACCGGCTCATCCACGCGCGGCCCGAGCAGCGCCCCGACGCGACGGAGCGTGTCGGGAAAATAAAAGTCGTCGCTGTTCAGCCAGCAAAAAATATCACCGGTCGCGCGCGCGAATCCGCGATTGATCGCATCCGCCTGCCCGCCATCCGGCTCCGAAACGCAGAAAGCGAGTTCGCTTTCATACCGCCGCAGGATCGCCGCGCTGCCATCGGTGCTGCCACCATCAAGCACCATGTATTCGAGCCGCGGATACCGCTGCCCAAGCACGCTGCGAATCGTGGTTTCAAGAAACGCGGCCTGATTGAACGAAGGCGTGACGACAGTGATGGAAGGCAGGGACTCCACGGCGGGAGATGTGGCTGAAGCCAGTTAGACGCGCCGTTTCCAGAAAACGGCCAGACCCACTAACAACGCGATACTTATCCCGGCACCGGTCCAAAAGAACGCGCTCGATGGAGCTGAGACATCGGAGACAACAGTAACGTCGGATGGAGTATTTTGTTTGACAGGACTCGGGACTGTCATTGGAATTGATGGTGAGTCACTTGGGGGAAGTTCGATTACCGGGGGTCTTTCGGGTGCCGGAAGCGACTGCCCTGCATGCACGGCTTGATAATCAGCCGCTCGGAAGCGCGCTTCGTTCTCCCGCCACCATTTCTGCATCATTTCACGAACAAGCGGGGGCGGGCTGTCGTATTCTGACGCTGAAGAGCATTCTTTTGCCCAGTCACGGGTGCTTTTTGGGAAAGCTTCACTGCGGGACATGACGGCAAATGCAACGCGACACATCTCAATGGAAAAAGGTCTTTTTGTGTAAAAAAGATCGTCAACACTTTGAGACGTAATTTTGTCACCATCGTTCCGAAAAAAATCTTCTGCGATCAGCGGAATCACAGCCGGCTGCGCGGAGTACGCAAGCACTCCAAGGAATAACTGGCCCTCGCTATTCATCAATATGGCTTCAGTAGGGTCAGTGAGCCATCTGAATCGATTAGCATTGACTATTTGCCTCGTCGTTTCCTCATCACCGAGCCGCAAAAGGATGCGGTATGTTCGCAGTGAGTCGAGATCGGGTCTTAAGTTCTCAGGCAATTCACTTTTCAAGCGTCCCAGAACCTCATCGCGAATATCTGGCGTGACGACATGGGGCTCCGCATGTGGTCCTTTGTCATGAAGATAAGAAATTACATTGTCGATAAGCTCATCGCGCGTGAGAGGTAAAAAAATCAAGCTGATTGCTAGCAATGTTCGATTAGTCATGGCTGTAATAATTGCGCCCAGAGATTTGCCACCTTCCAGTCTTCATGGCGTGTCCACTGACCTTTAGTAGTTGGATAAGCTAACTGCCCGGCCAACATTAAGCCCTTGGTGCCTTTAGGAAACGGACCTGGATCATGGCCGTCACTTATGCGCCTTACGGACATCTGCAAAAAATGTCCGAATTCATGTGCTGCGACGCGTTGCATCGAGTTATTTCCACCGAGTGCATCGTCTATCGCGTAGATGGGGGGACCAACGAATGATCGAAAGTTCAGCGCAATGAATTTAGTGGTGGGAAAGTACCCGCCTTTGACAGAATTTCCTTGGCTATCATTTACCGTCGGCAGGTAGAGAAAAACGCACTGGCCTGCGAAATCCGCCCCGTTGAGGTATTTCCGCTCGACCTCATCAAAAGTATAATTTCGCGGATCCCTGTCGAAATTGACGATCCTGTCGGGACAAGACGCAGAGCCCAGGACGCAAACGACCGCGCATGGCTTCATGCGCGCGTTGATTTCCTCGACGATCTGCGATGGACTGTAAACGCCTTCCGTGCCCAATACGTAACTGGAGGCGGGACCTGCTTCTGTCTGCCCCGGTGTCCAAGGTTGATGCCAAAACGTATCACCGCTGCTCAAAGAGTTTCGCACCACATAAAACCGAGTGTCGATAGGGGGTCTCATTGGCAGAACCATCACCTTCATCCTGCACAACACATTGCTCGGCGCATCTTTCATTCTGACTAAAATAACGGCCTCCTTGATGTTGTTGTCACCCGCTTGGCCTTCGATATGCAAATTCGTTTCGACAGCCATGCCTCCAGGTGTCGATACAGTGATTGGGCTGGTGGTTCCGCCTTCTGCGACGACCTCGCACATCGAGGCCAACTCAGCGTTCGGGAAAACGACTTTGGTTCGCTCATTGACACTGAGGCTTCCAGATTTGGCAACACTGGTCCAGGCGACCCAGTTTTCAGGGTGCTGCGGATCGAAGTCTTTTTCATTCGTCAGAGGGTCCACATCCCCTCTCATCGGCGGGTCGAATCCCTCGCTAAATGGCAGGCGCGCCTGAAACTCGATCGCCGCAATCACGCCCGGCCCGGTCGTCGGCTCGGGTGGAGGGGGTGGCGCGGCGGGTGCGGCACTGCTTTGTGCGGAAGAAGTCGCCTGGGTCGTCCGTTCCACGATGCCCGCATGAATGCCGTTCACGTTCACCGCCGCAAGGTTCACATTCATGGGCCGATATTTTCCAAGCGCCGAATCGTAAATGCTCGGGAGTAACATCCCGCGAACGGTGGGTTCCTCGGTTCCCTTCTGCTCGAAGATGAAGTATCCCCAAACCCAATCCGCTGCGCTGTCCACGCCTTCCCATGACTCCGCCGTGAACGTGATTTGATAGGTGTTAGTCGCCGTGTCCTTGTTAGTGATCAGGAACGGCACCGCGCTGCGCATCTGCTTCCTAAACTTCTCCGGGAGGAGGTCCTGGAAAGTCTGCACGCCGCCGTCCGGCGTCCAGAGAAACCCGAGTTCTCCGCGGCCTTTGATTCTGGGATCGGTGCCGCCAGGGCGCGGCTGCTCGGGGTCTTCATAGCCCACTTGCGCGCCGCCGACCCATCCGTACAGGCTGCCCACGGTCCGGTCCTGGGCGTTGATGGCATACGGGGCCGCGAGGCCAAGGTCCGCCAGCCCGTCCGTGCCACGCCAGACTTTGGCCGGGTCGATCGAATCGAAACTCAGCAGCGCATGATAGGTCAGCGCCATCGGGCCGGCATCGCTCAGGCTGGCAATCGCCGCCCCCTCGCCGTCGAAGCCATCCGGCACGTACGGACCGTCCGGCGTGCCGCGAAACACTTTCCGGTGCTGCTGCCACGAGTTATAGTTGTCCGGATCGCCGCTGACATAACTGAAGACTCCCACCGTCCCGAGATTTCCCTCATCCAAAATCCCCAGAGCCACCTGAAATGGGGAGTCATAAAATGGCGTGTTGTCATCGCGATGTGTCAGCGCCGGAGTTTGCGCCATCAAGTAAGCCAGCGGCACCGGCGTGTCGCCGGGATGGCCGCGCAGCACGTAGGAACTCGTTCCGCTGCGCGCTCCGGGAATCCACCGTTCATAGGAGTTGGTAAGATGGCTGGCTTCTCCAAAAAGCTCTCCGGTTGCCCGGAGGCGGGCGATGCTGAAATAACGCTCGTCGCTCCACCCCGTCCAATGCGTGCTGTCGGTGTGATGGGTGGTCGTCCTGCCGGTGTTATGCACATCGGTCACCACCGCCGCCTGTGCCGCCACCCCGTCTTGCCAGGTCGTCGCGGTAACGCGAGGGCCGGTGTTGATCCAGGAAGTCTTGGTGCCGTCCGTGTCGTCCTCGCCCGTGCCGATGTCCACCGTCTCCACACTCAGCCACGCGACGCGATTTTGGTCGTCGATGCGCATCATCTGCGGTTGAGCGAGGGGTTTGACTGGAGTTTGATCCGCATACTGATACTGGCTGAGATCAATGACTCCGTAGAACTTCACCGGGATGTCTTCGCTGCGACGCTCATCGTTTGGGTAGCGATCGCTGCCGTCCTTCACGCCATCTTTGTCCGAATCGTCATTGCCCGGACTGGTGCCATTGGCAATCTCATCGCCATCGGAAATGCCGTCGTGATCGGAATCGGCGTCGTCGGGATCGGTGCCGAGAAGGAACACTTCGGTCGCCCAATCGAGCCCGTCGCCATCGGCGTCGGTTTCCATGCGGTGGATGCGGAAGAAATGTTTGGCGGAGTCGATGACCATGCCGGGACTGGCGGTGCCGCCGGCAGTCGCCGCCTGCATGGCGGCGGCGGGAGTTGGCAGATGGGTGAGAGCGGTTTGTTGCGCGGCGGGGAGCAAAGTAGGGACGAGGGTTTCGTAGGCGGAATCCCAGTCAATGCGGCCCGAGAGCAGCAGGACGTATGGCGCCGAGCCGCTGCCCGGCACATTGACGAAGGGCGGAAGGCCCGCATAATCCGCCGCCATCAGCACGCTGAACCGCGCCTCCGCCGGGCCGAACCAAGTGACGAGCGTCTTGCCATTGGTAAATGGGAACAGCGAGAACACCTCGCCCCCGGTGGCACCTGTGCCGCCGCCGCCCGCTGCCGGGTTGGTAGGGTAATTCAACGTCCACGTTTTCAAAAGTCCGTTCCCCAGCATCCATCCACTCGCCGGGGCGAAAGTGCCGGTGAGATCGCCGGAACTTTCCAGGCAATAGTAATAGCCGGGATTGAGCGTGAAGCGCAGTTCGCCCGCGCCGGGCGCGATGGGGCGGAGGTCGAGGGTGAATTGCGCCTGCGCGGAGATGATGAGGGCAAGGCTGGCGAGAAACAGTCGGAGTAGCTTCATAGGTGCGGGAGGGTAAGGCGTGTTTTGAAGAAACGAGCCGATCCGCATCAGCGGTTTCCAAATTCAATGGGTGTTTCTTACCGGGGCGGCGTTGCGACGGTCAAATAATTCCTCGCAATCGGGAAGCCTGCTGATCGTAGCCGCACCAAGCCAACTGTCATTTCGACCGAAGCGCAAATTGCAGGAAGCGGCGGCCAAACTCGCCTGCGGCATCGCGCGCGGTGGCGCGGGCTTTTTCCTCGGCGGGAAAATCGGGGCCGGGCGGGAGTGCGGTCCAGGCGGCGGCGAGGGTGGCGGCGAGTTTTTCGGCGGATTCGCGGGCGAAGAAGCGCGCGCCGGGTGGGTTTTGTTCGCGATGCACGGCGAGGTCGGAGAGCACGACGGGTTTTCCCAGCAGCCGCGCGTCTTCCACTACGGTGCTCCAGCCTTCGCTGAGCGAGGGCTGCACGACGGCGATGCAGCGGCGCATGAGCTGCACCTGCTCGGCGCGCGGGATGAGGCCGAGCAGCGCGACTTGATCCGCGATGCGGAGCGCGGCGATTTGTTCGCGGAGTTTCGCGACGTGTTCCTTTCCCCGGTAATCTTCGAGGCTTCCGGTGCAGGCGACGTGCGGACGGATGCCTCGCCGCGCGAGGATTCCGAGCGCGGCGAAGACGGTCGCGTGATTTTTGTGCTGCCAGAATTGATTGCTCACGAGCAGGAAGCGGTCGGGCAGCGCGTGCTGCTTTTGCACGAGCGCCGGATCGCCGTGGAACCAGTCGTCGTCGGGGAATGTGCGGAAGTGGAGCACGAATGGGCGGGCTTTCGCGGAGGGCCAGAACTCGTGGTAATCGCCCGCGGAAGTCTCGCTGCTGAAGACGATCTTGGGCGCTTCGGCGGCAAGATGCGTAATGCCTTCGTCGCGCAGCCGCACGTCGGCGGCGCTGAAAAATTGGGGGAGATGCCGGTGCTGAAAATCGGGAATCCATCCGGCCCAGCGGGTCGCGCGGAGAAAGGGGGCGACGGGAAAGTGGAGGCCGAGCGTCGAGGTGTTTTCGTAGGTGAGCGGGAAGAGGAAGTCGATGCCGCGCGCGCGGATCTCGCGGGCGAGGGCGCGATTGCCGAGACGCAGCCAGCGATTGAGCCCGCGCGGGAGCAGCGGGAGGCGGACGATTTCGGCGAGCGGGGCGAATTGTTCGCGCCAAACCGGTTCGAGCGCGCGGCCCGTGAAAAGCGTGGCGCGCAAGGCGCAGCCTTCCTCCGCGGCGGAGGCGCGGGTCGCGTGCAGGAGGTTTTTCACGTACTCCGCGCCGCCCGCCCACGCGGAGCCGCCCTGCATGACGAGGCCGAGATGCAGCGCGCTGTTCACCGCTGAAATTCCGCCGCGCACCAGTTCGCGACTTGTCGCAGTCCCGTTTCCAGCGACAGCGTCGGCGCGAATCCCAGCGCGGCAATCCGTGAAATATCCGCCTGCCAGCGGAATGGATTGCCGCTCGGATTGATGCCGTCGAACGCGGGCGATCCCGACTGTTCGAGCACACCGAGAATCAGCCGCGCGAGTTCGGCGATCATTGTCTCGCGGCCCGTCGCGAGGTTGTAAATCTCGCCGTGCGCGGGCGCTTTTTCGGCGAGGAGCACAAGCGCGCGGGCCACGTCCGCCGCGTGGATGAAGTCGCGGCTTTCCGCGCCGGTCCCGCGCAGTTCGAGGCGCGCGCCGCTCATCGCCTTCTGGCAAATATCCCACACGACCTGCCGCCGGAGGCCGGGGCCGTAGGCGGAAAAAATCCGCACGCTCAGCGTTGGCAGCGCATAGACGCGGCTGAATTCCTCACACAGCAATTCGCACTGGCGCTTGTGAAATCCATACGGCGAAAGCGGCACGATGGAATGCTCCTCGCGCACGGGCAGCGTCGCGGGATTTCCATAGACGGCGGCGCTCGAAAGCAGGATCGCACGGCAGCGCGGCGCGTGGCGGCGAAGCGCCTCGAACAGCTCGAAAGTGAGCACCGTATTGTCGTGAAAATCGGCGGACGGCTCGACCATCGAAAGCGCGACCGACGCGCGCCCCGCACAATGCACGCACGCATCCGGCGACTCCGCGCGGAGGATTTCCGCGAGCGCCGCGCCGGGCAGCGTGGCGCGGTGATACGTCACGCCCGGCGGCAGCGCGGCGTTTTCCGGCGCGACCATATCGAGCCCACTGACCCGCCAGTCCGCGCGCAAAAATTCGCGCGCGGCGTAGCGCCCGAGGAATCCCGCGACGCCGGTGATGAGGACTTTTTTCGACATAAGGAAACTCAGTTTTTCAAATCCACCGCACCCTCGATCCGCCATGCCCCGTCCACGAGACAGACGCCGGCTTGCGGGGGCGGGAGTTTGCCGCTTCCGAAAAAGTCGCCGGACTCGACGTTGAGTTCCCCGGCGTTTTCGATGGAGTCGATGTGGTCGCGGCGGGATTTTTTTTCCGCCGCGATGCGGAAGCCGACGTGGTACTTCCCCGCGGCCAGCGGCAGCCGCGGAATGGCGCAGACAAAGGATCCGCGGGCGGGCGTCTCGCCGAAGAGCGTTCCCTTCAGCCAGTTCGCCTGCATGAAAATGCGCGCGCCGAGATGCGTGGCGATTTCGATTTCGACGGCGAGGCGCGGATATGCGCCGGACGCGCGCTGTTCGTAGTGGAGCACGATTTCGATGTCCTCGCCGGAGCGGACCGCGGGCGCGGTTTGGCCGCGCGCGTTGCGCATCTCGAAGCCGGTGACGCGAATCTCGCCCGTCCCCGCGCGGTCGGTGCGCGCGGCGAGATCGGTAATGCCGGCACTGCGATTGGCGGCGTGGGTTTCGATCGCGTCGGCGGCGGTTCCGTCGAAGGTCACCGCGCCGTGTTCGAGCACGATGCCGCGCGTGCAGAGCGACTCGATGGCGGCGGCGTTGTGGCTGACGAAAAGGACCGTGCGGCCCGCGCGCGAGACTTCGCCGATTTTCCCGAGGCACCGCTGCTGAAAGGCGGCGTCGCCGACGGCGAGCACTTCGTCGATGAGCAGGATTTCCGGTTCGAGATGCGCGGCCACGGCGAAGGCGAGACGCACGCGCATCCCGACCGAGTAGCGTTTCACGGGCGTGTCGATGAATTCCTCGACGCCGGAGAACGCCACGATTTCATCGAA
>JAYVRQ010000029.1:0-8905 GCA_043776145.1 Chthoniobacteraceae bacterium | reverse complement strand
CGCGGACCTGCGTGCCGTCGCGCTTTCCACCCGCGCCGCCCATCGTGAGCACGGGGAGCCCGCGCGCGCGGCAACCGGCGATGATGAGGCATTTGTTCGTGAGCCGGTCGGTGGCGTCGATGACGAAATCATAGCGCGGCTCGAGCAGGCGCGCGGCGCTGGCGGCGGTGAAAAATTCGGCGACGCCTTCGACGCGGCAGGCCGGATGGATGAGGCGGACACGCTCCGCGAGCACGTCGATTTTCGGGCGTCCAATCTGGCCGTCGAGCGCGGGGATCTGGCGGTTCACATTCGTGATGCAAACGTCATCAAGGTCAATCAGCGTCAGCGCGCCGACGCCCGTCCGCGCGAGCGCCTCCACCGTCCACGAGCCCACTCCGCCAACGCCGACGATGCCCACATGCGCGCGGCTCAGGCGTTCCAGCCCCGCCATCCCGTAAAGCCGCGCGACGCCGCCGAATCGCTGCAAAAAATCCGCGTCCATCGCTACTCCGCCGCGCCCGCGACATACGCTTCCATCGCCTCGCGCGTGATCGTGTGGCGCGCGCCGCAGCGGGGGCAGCTCATGCGCAGGAGCGGGTCCGCGCCGAAGAGCCCATCTGCATCGCTACGCATCATCGGCGCAAGCACGGCGAGCATCCGCGCGTGCGAGCAGCCGCATTCCCAGTGATACGCGCGTTCTTCGAGAAGACTCAGCGTCTCCGTTCCATCGAGCGCGTGGATCGCGTCGTCATCGAGCGCCTCCAGCCACGCCAGATCGCACTGCGGCTGCGCCGAGAGCATCACGAACTCCTCCGGCCCGAAGTGGAAATAGCGCGCGGGCCGCTGCTCGCTCCGCGTGTAAAATTGCTCGACCGCCCGCAGCGGGTCCGCGCCCTCGATTTCCAAATAACTCCGCCGCGGCTCCCCGCGCTCGCGCACGCAATCCGCGAAGAACAGGCTGCGCCCGTCGTCCTTCACCTCCTCCGTGAAAATCTGCCCGACGATCGTCCCGCGCCGGTTGTCGCCCGCGACGAAAAGATTCAGCAGCGGCTCGCGAAAATGGAGCGTCCACGCCCACGACTCATTCCACGGGCGGGACGCGCAATGCAGCGTCAGCGCGGCGAGCGCCTCCTTCAGCATCCCGTCGTGTGCCGGCGCGTGCTGATACCCGTGCTGACCCTGATGCAAATAGTAATCGACATACAGCTCCCCAAAATCCGCGCGCGCGATGAGCGCGTTCCGCCCGCGCACAAAATAGGTGCGGACGGCGAGTCCCTGCGCGTCGGCGTCCTCCATTTATTTCAACTTCTCGCGGCCCAGCGCGGTGACGATCGCGCGCTTGAGTTCGAGCGCGTCGATCGCGCCCTCTTTTTGAAAAAGCACCTCGCCCTTCGCGCCGAGCAGCATCGTGAACGGAAGCTGCCCCTGCCACTTCGGCTCGAACGCTTCCATCAGCGCGTTTTTGTCCGTGGAATTCCACAGCAGATTTTTCATCGAGGCGTGCTGCTTCGTGAGGAATTTCAGCGCCTCCGCTTTTTCGTCGGGATAATTCGCGGAGACCGTCACGAATTCGAACTCGCGCCCGCGATACATGCGAAAGATTTCCACCAACTCGGGAAACTCCGCGACACACGGCCCGCACCATGTCGCCCAAAAATTCACGAGCCGCACTTTGCTCCCCTCGCCTTTTCGCAGCGCCAGCAAGGCGGCGGCATCCGCGAGTTCGACGCTCACCGGCTCCACATCGGCCTTCTCCATCCACGCCTTGACCTGATCCGCCTTGCCCGCCCATTTGATCGAACAGCCAAACACGCGCGTCTGCGCGACCTCCGGCTGACGGCCCGCGAGCAGCGCATCGAGCGCCGCGCGCAAGTCGCGCACTTTCACCAGCGACTCGCGCTCCGCGTCGTCGATGCGCCCCGCGTACCGCAGCTTGCGCTCCGCATCGAAGACGAAAACGTGCGGCGTCGCGACCGGGCCATACGCGCGGGAGACCGTCTCGGTGTCCCCATCGTAGAGAAACGGAAAATTGAACGCCTGGTCTTTCGCGCGGATTTTCATGTCGGCAAACGAATCGCCGAGGTCCGTGTAGCCGAGTTCATCGAGCCGCACCGACAGCGGATCGTTCGGCGAAATCGCCACCACGCGCACGCCCTTCGCCTGGTAATCTTCGACAATCTTTTTCAACCGCTCCTCGTACGACTGCGCCGTCGGGCAATGCGTGCAGGTGAACGCGACGACCAGCACTTTGGCCTCCGCAAAATCCGCGAGCGCCCAGTCGCGCCCATCGACGCCCGGCAGCTTGAAATCCGGTGCCGCCGCACCGATCGCGAGCGGCTCGATCTTCGTGTCCGCGGAAAAAGCAGTGAGCGAAAACGCGGCGAGTGCGGAGAGAAATGCGAGAGTCTTCATGGCGGCGACAAGGCAACGGCATCGCATCGGCTTGTCAATGCGCGAGCGGGAACTACTCGATCCCCTGCGCCTTCAACACGCTCGCGGGAAGCGGCGGCGCGGGGTTCGGCACCTTTGGAAAATCCTCGCGGATGATGTCCCACTCGCGTTTTCCATCCGTGTAAATGAGCCAGAGCGCGATCGTCTGAATCAGGTGCGCGTAGTTTCCCGCGTCGCTGATTTCCCATGCGCCCGCCTTCGCCGTCGGCGCGCTCGTGCCGCTGGGAATGATGCCGGTTTGTTTCCAGATGCGATGCCAGTAGTCGATGGAACCGAGCGCGAGATTTTCCAGCCGGCTCTGCACGCGCGCGGATGAACTGAGGAAATAAACCGTCTGCACTTTGCCGCCGTACCCGACGACGTAGCGCCCGTGATCGACGCCGTTGATCCACTGCGCCTGCGCGGGGACGACCGAGTACGGCACGCGCACCTCCGCGCTCCATCGCTCGCCTTCCGCAAAGGCTGAGGCCGTGAGCAGTTTGCCGCCGCGATCATTCACCGCGACCACCGCGTCGCCTTTCTTGATCGTGATTTTTCCGATGCGAACATCCGGGGTCGCTGGCAGCGCGTGTTGAAACGTGAGCACGACTTCCGGCTTCGACGACTCGACGAAGATGTGGAGATTGCGCGGGTCGCCGAGCAGCCACACGTCCTCGCCGTTCGGGCTCGCGAGTTTGGCGTAAGCGTCCTCGCGCTTTCCATCGGTCGCGGGCGGATCGTCGATGATCGGCACGCGCGGCTCGGCGGCGAATTTCGCGGGAACGGTGCCGTCCCAAAGCTCCGGCTGCGCCTTCAACTCCGGCAGCAAACCCGCGGCGACCCACGAAATCTCGACGCCGCGCGCGCCGTAAAAATTGCGCGACGCACTCGCCCAGCCATCCAGCGCGCCCGTCCCCTCGGTGAATCCCGGCGGTCGCTGGAGATCGAAAAAATACTGGCCGTATTCGTAGCGCGGTGTGTCGAAAAACAACTCGATCGCCGACAAATATCCGTGGCACCGCCCGATCGCGTGCGCCGCAAACCCGCGCGGAAATTCCCCGCTGATCTGCGCCGCCGCCGTGGCCTGCCGGTACATCCACGCGAGCCCGTCGTCGTAGGGCGGCAGCAGGTATCCGCGCTGGCGAAACATCCCGCCGAAATACGGCCCCATCGCGTCCGGCGTAAAATCCGGCAGCGGAAAACGCAGGAAGGCATCCGCGCGTCCCGCCGAAAAATCCGCGCCGATTTCGAGCCCCTGAATTTTTCCAAACGACGCCGCCTTCGCATCGCGCAGCGCCTGCAAAGCCGCTCCCACGCTGGGATCGCGCGTGGTCAGCCACACATCGAGCAGCGCATCCGCGAGGTCTTGCGCGAGATGATTCGAGCCCGTGAAATAACTTTCCGAAAACGGCCGCCCCGTCTTGCGATCGAAGCCGCCGCCGTCATCCCAGCCGCGCGGCGCCCAGCCTTTCACCGGCGCGGACCACGGATGTTTGTCCTCCGCGGTCGGTTCCATTTTGGGAAAGAGGCGGTCGCTGTTGAGCAGGAGATTTGTGTAAAACGGCACCTGAAATTTCCGCACGCGCTCCAGCCAGCCGCCATCGGGATCGGCGCGATGCGCGGAGATCATCGCGCTCATCAGCCACGCCCCGTCGTGCATCGAATCGAGCCCGAATTCCTGCATTTGCCTCCCATCTTTCCAAAATTCGTAAGTCATCCCAAACGTCTTCCGCTGCGGATCGGTGACGACGTGATGCGTGTACACAAACTCCGCAAGTTCGCGCATGAACGCCACGAGCTTTTCGCGAGGCCACGCCTTCGCATCCGGCGCACGCGGCGCGGCGTACGGCGCGAGGGCGAGTTCTTCAGGGGAGGCCGCAAATGTGGCGGACGCCAGCGCGGCAAACGCGACGGCGAAACAAATCCGCGCCATCAAGCCGCGCCGAAGAGTTCGTGCGAGAGCACGCTGAGGCAGTAGATCGCCGCCGTCTCGGTGCGCAGGATGATCGGGCCGAGCGTGATCGGGCGGCAGCCGGCGGACTTCGCGAGATTGATCTCGGCGGGAGTGAAATCGCCCTCGGGTCCGACGAGGATCAGTACACTCGCCGGCAGCGGGTCGCCGCGCTCGGCGAGCACGGCTTTGAGCGGCTTCGCATCCGGCTGGAGCGACGCGATGAGCATCAGATCGAACTTCGGATTCGCCGCAAAATACGTCTTCAACGAAACCGGCGTCGCGACCGCGGGCAGCCAGTTTTGCCCGCACTGTTTCGCCGCTTCGAGCGCGACGCGCTGCCACTTTTGTTTCTTCGAGCCCGCCTCTTCCTCATCGCACCGCACCACCGTCCGCTCCGAGAGCAGCGGCGCGATCCCCGCCGCGCCCAGTTCCGTGGCCTTCTCGACGATCAGCTCCATGTTCTTCCCCTTCGGAATCGCCTGCCCGAGCACGATCCGGCAGCGCAGCGGCGCGCTCTTCGACTGCGAGATTTTCTTCAACTCCACGCGATTGCTTTTCGCCGCGACGATCTCCGCCGTCGCCTCATTCCCCTGCCCGTCGAAAATCACCACCTTCTCCCCCGCCTCGAGTCGCAGCACACCGATCGCATGATGCGACTCCGCCATGTCGAGGGTGAGCCGCTCGGAATTCCAGGACGGTGGCGGGAGAAAAAAGCGGTGCATCGGAAAGTGTGAATGTTCGCGAGAAGAAACACGCGGCAGCGCCGCGCGTCACGCATTCTCGCCTCTTGCGCGAAGAATGGCGACGGTGCATTGCCCCGCGAAGCGGCTCGCGCATTTCCCCGGAATGCACAAAGTTCGCGGCATGACAGACCACTACGACTTCATCGTGATCGGCGGCGGCAGCGCGGGGTACGCGGGGGCTTCCGCGGCGGCGGGTTTGGGAATGCGGACGCTGCTCGTCGAGGGCGGGCGCGAGATTGGGGGGCTGTGCATTTTGCGCGGATGTATGCCGAGCAAGACTTTGCTGGAAAGCGGGCATCGCGCGGAAGCGATTCGGGATGCGGGGGCGTTTGGGTTGCGGGCGGAATACTTCGGGGCGGATGCGGCGGCGATCGTCGCGCGGAAGCGGCGGCTCATCGGGGAATTTGCGGATTACCGGCGCGGGCAAATCGAGAGCGGACGCTTTGATTTCGCGCGCGGCGCGGCGGCGTTTGTCGATCCGCACACGATCGAGGTGCGGCTGCAAGATGGCGGTTTGAAACGCGTGAGCGGGCGCGCGTTCCTCATCGCCACAGGATCGCGGATCGGTGGACCGAAAATTGACGGGCTGGATGCGGCGGGATTTTGGACGAGCGACGACGTGCTCGATGCGGAGACGATTCCCGAATCCGTGTGCATTCTCGGCGGCGGTGCCATCGCGCTGGAACTCGCGAGCTACTACGCCGGCCTCGGCGTCCCCGCGAGCGTCATCCAGCGCGGCGCACAAGTGCTCCGCGACATGGACGCCGACATTGCCGACGCCCTCGCCGACGCGATGGGAAAACGCGGCATCCCCATTTTTCGCGGCACCAAACTCTTCCACGTCACCGCCGATGAAACCGGCAAGACCGTCCACTTCGAGCAAGGCGGAAACGCGCACACCGTCACCGCCGCGCAAATCATCCTCGCCCTCGGACGCGAGCCCGCCGTCACCGGTCTTTCCCTCGAAAAAGCGGGCGTGAAAACCGCGCGCGGCATCGTCGCGGAAAGCACGCAACAGTGCGGCGCTCCGCACCTCTTCGCGGCAGGCGACGTGTGCGGGCCGCACGAAGTCGTCCACATCGCCATCCAGCAAGCCGAACTCGCCGCACGCAACGCCGCGCGTGTGCTCGGAAAGCTCGATGCCGACCTCGAACACATTGACTACTTCCTCAAACTTTTCGCCGTCTTCACGCATCCCGAAGTCGCCGCTGTTGGCCTCACCGAGCGCGAGTGCATCGCGAAAAACATTGCCCATTTGAAAGCGACCTATCCCTTCGCGGATCATGGAAAAGCCATCGTCCACGGCGCGACCGATGGCTTTGTAAAACTCATCGCCGAACGCGACTCGCAGCGGCTGCTCGGCGGGGCGTGCGTCGGTCCCCACGCCTCCGAACTCATCCACGAAATCGCCGTCGCCCTCCGCTTCGGCGCGACCGCCGCGCAACTCGCCAGCACCCCGCATTACCACCCGACGCTGAGCGAAATCTGGACGTATCCGGCGGAGGAACTGGCCACCTTGTGAACCCCGAAAACGCAAAGTGGGACGCGCGGTTTTGCGCGTCCCACTCGGTTGCGGGGAAATGTTCGGGTGCGGATTCGGCTAGTCGTCGTCGCGATCGCGGCCGCGCTTTACCTTGGCCTCGACGATTACGCCCGCGGAACTGCACGTCCAGTAGATCACTCCATCGCGATCGACGGTGACATCGGTGGGCTCGGGATCGCCGCTGTGGACGATGGTTTTCACGTTCGTGCGCAGGTCCAGTTCCCACACTTTATTCAGTCCGCCGTTCGCGCCGCCGATGCCGGGCGTCGGCACTTCGGTCCAATATAGTTTCGTGCCTTTGCGATTGAGCGCGATGCCGACGGGCTTGTTCAGGTCTTTGAGGAGGACGGTCGTTTTTCCGTCGATGTCTTGTTCGAGAATCACGCCCGCGGTTTTGCACGTCCAATAGATGTCGCCGCGCCGCCCGGAGGCGATGTCGGTCGGCTCAGGCTCGCCCATGTGCAGCACGGTGGTGGCCTTGCCGTCGAAAACAGAGACGCTGTTCGTGCCGCCTTTCGGGCCGGGGATTCCGGGCGTGGGGAGCTGGGTGAAATACACGTTGCCGCGCCCGTCGAGCGCGATGCCGCTGGGTTTGGCCAGGCCCATGAGGAGCTTGGTGGTGACGCCCTTGCGGTCTTGTTCGAGGATCACGCCCGCGCTTTTGCAGGTCCAGTAAAGGTTGCCTTTGCGGTCGAGCGCGAGGTTCGTCGGCTCGGGTTCGCCTTCGTGCAGCGAGGTGATGGTGTCGTCCTCGGTGTCGAGCACTTTCACGGCGTTGCCCGCGCCGGGCACGCCGGGGCTGGGCACTTCGGTGAAGTAAATCTGCTCGTCTCCGCCGGCGACGATGCCGGTCGGGCGGTGCAATCCTTTCGCGATGACGCGCGTGGTGAATTCCTGCGCAGGCGGCGCGGCGGTGGCATCGAGCGCCAGCGCAAGGCTGAGCGCGGCGACGCTGATTTTTGTCCAGTGGATGATTCGTTTGTTTGTGGTTCGTGCGGGGTTCATTGGGTTTTTGAGTTGTGGTTTGATTTGCATCCCCAGCCGAAACAACGCGGCGCGCGAAAAAGTTCCCGTCCTCGAAAAATTTTGAAAACTAAAGCGGTTGGTTTTCGCGGACGCGCGGTGAAACGTCTGCGCCACTGAATGCCGTCCTCGTTCCCCGATGAAACGCAATTGACCGCCGCCCGCTTCGAGAGCGAGGCGCTCCCGTTCATGAGCGCGCTTTACCACAAGGCGCTCGTGCTCACGCGGCGGCCCGAGGATGCGGGCGATCTCGTGCAGGAAACCTTCCTGCGCGCGTTCCGAAATTTTTCCAGCTTTGCCGAGGGAACTAACTGCAAGGCGTGGTTGTTCACCATTCAGTATTCGATCTTCGTGAACAAATATCGCAAAACGCAGCGTGAGCCGGAACTGCTCTCCATCGACGAGATGGACGAGACGTTTCATCGCGCGATCAGCGACACGAATTGGGAGAACGATTTCGCCGGGCTCGATTGGAAGGAGCCGGAGGTCGATGAGGCGCTCGGCAAATTGCCCGAGGGATTTCGCGCCGCCGTGCTGCTCGTCGATGTCGAGGAACTGAGCTACGAGGAAGCTGCGACCGTGCTCGCCTGCCCCGTCGGCACGCTGCGCTCGCGCCTCGCCCGTGCGCGGCGGATGCTCTTCACCGAACTCCGCGATTACGCGCGCACCAAAGGCTTTTGCCGGGAGGCGCGGGACTGACATGCCAACACCGCCACGCCATTGCAAAGAGGAACTCGACGCGCTGCTCGACGGGCGGCTCGACGCGGCGGAGCGCGCCGAAGTCGAGGAGCATCTCGTCGAGTGCGGGGAATGCCGCCGCGCCTTCGAGGCGCTGCGCTGGACGAAACAATTCGCCGCCGCGCGTTTCGCCGCGCCGGATGCTCCCGCCGATTTGCAGGAAAAAATCCTGCGCTCGCTGCGTGCGGACACGATCGCCGAAGTCCTGCCCGCGCCGCCGCGCCGCGCGTGGAGCCGCCCGCTCGCACTCGCCGCCGCGATCCTGATTGCGGCAGTGCTCGCGGGCGTTTTCGTTTTTGGAAAAACGGCGCTGCCCGCGCTCGTCGCAAAAGATTTTCGCGCCTACCGCGCGCAGGAACTTCCGCTCGATCTCGCCACCGATGACGTGAAGCAGATGGAGGAATTTTTCACCACGCACGGCATCCCCTTCACCCCGCGCGTCTTCGATCTCGGCATGATGCAATACCGGCTCGTCGGCGGCCGCGTGCATCG
>JAYVRQ010000028.1:0-8911 GCA_043776145.1 Chthoniobacteraceae bacterium | reverse complement strand
GCGCGCGCGTCTCGCGTGCTGGTTTCGGCGTCCCGCCGAAACGAACTTCCTGCGAGGTGGATTGCAGGGAAACTCATCGCGTTTTGTGCAGAGCGCGCGCAGGAAAGTCCGCAAAGGCGGGACGCCTTTGCCAGCACGCGAGACGCGCGCGCCACCCGGAACTCGCTGCACCGAGTCTCTTCAGAATTGCGGATCTTCTGCACGCGAAACATTCACTCGGGAATCTCAACCGCTGCCACCGCCATTGCCACGATGCCTTCGCGCCGGCCGATGAATCCCATCTGCTCATTCGTCGTTGCCTTCACGCCGACGCGCTTTTCGGAAATGCCGATCGCCTGCGCGAGATTTGTTTTCATCGCGTCGAGATGCGGGGAAATTTTCGGCGCTTCGGCGATGAGCGAGGCGTCGATGTTCAGCACGCGCCCGCGCTGAGCTGCGACGAGTTCCACGGCTTTGCGCACGATTTCTAGGCTGCTGATGCCGCGGATGGATTCATCCGTGTTGGGAAAATGATGGCCGATGTCCCGCTCGCCGATCGCGCCGAGGATGGCGTCGGCGATGGCGTGGCAGAGCACGTCCGCATCGCTGTGGCCGTCGAGGCCGTGCGAGTGGGGAATCTCGACGCCGCCGAGAATCAGCGGGCGATTTTCCGCGAAGCGATGCACATCGTAGCCGATGCCGGACAGCGTCATACCGTGAGGTTGATCCTGCCGTTCGATGCGACGACCGAGATTTTCTCCGGCGTGTCCGCGCGCGGCGTCATCTTGAATTTTCCGCCGGCGGATTCGACGAGGAGCATCCCCGCGGCGACATCCCAAATTGAAACGCTCTGCTCAATGTAAGCGTCGAGCCGCCCGCAGGCGACGTACGCGAGATCGAGTGCGGCGCTGCCCATGAGGCGGCATTTGCGCGCGCGCATCACGTATTTTTCCAAAAGCGGAATCCCGGCGGCGATGGTCGTCTTCGTTTTGGAAAAGCCGACGGAAAGCACCGCGTCGGAAAGCTGCGTACGGGGGCTCACGGCGATCGGTTGGTCATTCAAGGTCGGCGCACTGCCGCGCGCGACCGCCCACATTTCATCGCGCATCGGATCGTAGATGACGCCGACCTGGATTTCATCGCCGCGCCGCAGCGCGATCGAGATGCAGAAATGCGGGATCGCGTAGTAATAATTCACCGTCCCGTCGATGGGATCGACGATCCACTGCCACTCGCTCGCCTGATTTCCCGCGATGCCCTCCTCGCCAAAGATCGCGTGATCGGGAAACGCGCCGAGCAAAATTTCCGTGATGAGCGTCTGCGCGCGCACGTCGAGATCGAGCTTGATGTCGTGCGCCGCGAATTCGTTCACCTCGAGCGGCTTTCCAAAGTGGCTGCGGAGCAATTCACCCGCGGCGCGCGCGGCGACGAGGGCGGTGTCGAGATGGGATGTCATAAAATGAGCGCGGGAGATTGGGGCAAAAGAAATGGGAGGAGAAATAAATTCTCCTCCCATTCTTTAATCTGAAACGGGGACGCCGTTATTTTTTCTTCTTAGCAGCAGCCTTCTTCTTCGGAGCAGGTTTAGCTGCTGCTTTTTTAGCAGCGGGCTTCTTTGCAGCAAGTTTCTTGGCTGGGGCTTTTTTTGCAGGTTTCTTAATCGCCATCGACAATCCCCCCTTTCGGTCCGCAGTAGCGGGTCACGGAAATTTTTTGGTTCAGCAGATTGGTCATCACGCTTGGATGTTGTGGAGGTAATGACTCATCAATTTTTCGTCAACGAATTTTTGCAATGTCGCGATGAAATCGTCGCGCGGAATGAGTGGTGAATCACAATGGAGCGCATGAGATGCAGCCCGCGTGCCGCGGGCCGCGCAAAATCACGCCGCCCGCAAACCCTGCATTCATGCGGCTTCGCGAGCCGCTGCAATTTTCGCGATGCTGTGCGCGCGGCGGCGTATCGCGCAGAATTGAGAAGCACGCGCCGCGCAAAAATATTTTCGTCACTTCTTCTCCGCGATGATTGCGAGCGCGCGCTCGACGATGTCATCGACATTCCACAGACGTCCGATTCCCTCGTAGCCACACGCAAGCAATCCCTCCTCCGGGCCGATGAATTCAGCATTCCGAGACTTCAGCAGCGCGACGTTGTGCTGCGTCGCGGCGTGCTGCCACATCTTCCCGTTCATCGCGGGCGCGAGCAAAATCGGCGCGAGGGTCGCGAGCGCGATTTCGGTGAGCGGGTGATTCGCGAGGCCGTGCGCGATTTCGGCGATCACGTTCGCAGTCGCGGGCGCAATGAGCAAAAGATCGGCGCGATCGGCGAGGTCGATGTGGCCGGGCTTCCAATCGCTTTGCGCGTCCGCCGCGCCGGTGACGACGGGATTGCGCGAGAGTGTTTGGAAGGTGAGCGGCGCGATGAATTCGCACGCGTGCTCCGTCATCACGACATGCACTTCGCAGCCGCGCTTCACGAGTTTGCTCACGAGATCGGCGGCCTTGTAGGCGGCGATGCTCGCGGTGACGCCGACGACGATGAATGGTTTTTTTGGATCACTCATGGCACGAGAGTCAGCCGGCGGCTGAGGTAGCGCTCGGCGCGCATGATCGCGCGGAATTTCGTAATGTCCTCCTCCACCGAGCCGGTGATGATCGTGTACCGATAATCGCGCCACGCCTCCATCTCCTGCGTCGCATTTCCGAGCCGCATTTCGATCTCCTCCGGCGTCTCAGTGCCGCGCTTCAGCAGACGGCGGCGCAGTTCGTCGAGGCTCGGCGGCATGATGAACACATCGACGAGCGAATCGCGAATCAGCGCGCCACCATTCGCGCGAATGCTCGCCGCGCCCTGCGTGTCGATGTCGATGAGCACGTCGGTCCCGGCTTCGAGTTGCGCGAGTACGTTCGAGCGCAGCGTGCCGTAGAAATTCCCATGCACCTCCGCGTGTTCGAGAAAATCGCCCGCGTTGATCCGCCGCTGAAACTCCGTCCGCGTGATGAAGTGGTAATCCTCGCCATCCGCCTCGCCCGGCCGCGGCGCGCGCGTGGTGCAGGAAACGGAATAGACAAAGCCCGCCGTGGGCCGCAGCGCATTGAGCAGCGTGCTTTTCCCCGCGCCGCTCGGCGCGGAGACGACGAAGAGAATTCCGCAGCGGCTGAACTGCGGCTGGTCATCGGGAGAAAGGGGGCGGACGAGGCTACTCAATGTTTTGAATCTGTTCGCGAATCTTCTCCATCTCGGATTTGCACGCGACGACGAGTTGCGAAATTTGCACATCGTTCGCCTTCGCGCCGAGCGTGTTGAATTCGCGCCCGATCTCCTGGCTCATAAATTCAAGCGTGCGCCCCACGGCTTCCTCCTTCCGCAGATGGTGCGCAAACTGCGCGAAGTGGCTGTCGAGCCGCGTGAGTTCCTCGGTGATGTCGGATTTGTCGGCGAAAAAAATGATCTCCTTCACGAGCCGCTCATCGTCGATCGGCAGTTCGATTCCCGCGCGCTGCACACGATCGCGCAGCGTCTGCCGGTAGCGTTCCACCACGGTCGGCTGGAGCTTGCGCACCTCGCGCACGGCGGCGCGCACGATCTTCAACCGCTTGATCAAATCGCGCGCGAGATTCTTCCCCTCGCGTTCCCGCATTTTCACCAAATCGCCCAGCGCATCCTTCAGCGCGGCCTCGACCTGCGGCCACGCATCCTCCGGCTCCGGCGCGGCATCCGCCCCGCGCAGCACGCCGGGCGCGCGCAGGATCGTCTCGATGCCGACTTCACCGCCCGCACCGAGTTCCTTCTGCAAATCGAGCATCGCGCGGTAGTAGCTGCGCGCGAGCTTCGCATCCAGCGCCGGAGCCTCCGTCCCGTGCCCGCTGTGATGGCACGCGATCACCACATTCAGCCGCCCGCGCGTGACCTCGGCATTGATGACATCGCGCACCCGCGGCTCCAGCTCCGCGAGTTCACGCGGTAGCGCCACGACGACATCGCTCTGCTTCCGGTTCACGGAATTGAGTTCGACGGTGAATTTCGATCCATTGCGAACGCTTTGGCCGCGTCCATAGCCAGTCATGCTGCGCATCGCGGCACATTAGCGTTGGCGGCAGGCGCAGCGACAACCAAAGAATTTTTCCGCCGCGCAAAACGCGTCACAGGCATCCTGCCTTGCTGTCACTGCTTTTTTGGGATTAAAGAACTCAAGTGTCCTATCAATCCGTTGACCAGCTCCAGCGCACGCTGACGACGAGCGTCTTTCATTACGCGAAAGACTCGAAGAAGGCGGCGGGACGGGCGTTGGGAACGCTGGTGGAAATCATCACCTACTACTTGCTGCGCTCATGGAAGCTCGGCAGCCATGTGGCGATTGAGTGTGGTCTGGCGGGTGGCGACCGAGGTGGAGGAGAGCGGTGACCAATACCGCATCGCGCTGGCCGAACAGATGGCGGCACCTTTTGCCATGTTCGAGTGCAAGCGCGTCGGGATCGAGGAGGGGATGAAGAAAGGGCCGCAGACCATCGAGAAGGCCAAGCAAGGTGCCTACGTGGCGCGCGCCGTTTCTTCGCTGCACAAAATTCGCGGCACAATGGGCGGCTGCTCGGCGTCCTGCCAAGGGCGGACGGGACACTGGAGAGCAAACCACACGACGAATTTCTCGCGGAGATTGTCGCGAGCGATTCACCGGATTGGTTGCGCGATTTCATCCTGAGCGTTGGTGTGGTGAGCAACCACGGCAATTGGTTCACCGCGGAGAATCACAACAAAGAGATCATGGTGCTCGCGCAGTCGTATGACTGGCTGCTCTTCCTCACCGACACCGGTCTGGCGCAATTCATCGAGGATGTGCTGCTCACGCCGCGCGCCGACCTGGCACCCGCGCGCGCGGCCTTTCTCGCCAGCTATCCCAAGGCAAAGGGCGAAAACCGCTTTACCAAAGTGCGGATCGACCTCCACGCCCACCACGCGCTGCTCGCCTATTTCGCACGCGAGGAGGCTGCGATTGAATCGTGGTTTAACATCATCGCGCCATCAAACGGCAGCATCCGCCAGCTTCGCCAGCAACTCGAAACCCTTGCCCGGAAAGACTGGGCCAAAATTCACGCCGCATGAGCGCAGGCCGCAAAGTCCGCACGCAAAGCCAGCACTGGGGCACGCCGGAAAAATATGTGCGCGCGGTCAAGGATGTTTTCGGCGGCAGCATCGGTCTCGACCCTTGCTCGAATGAGTTCTCCATCGTCGGCGCTGCCATCGAATACCGACTGCCCGCGCAAGACGGGCTCAAGGAATCTTGGGACTTCCCAACGATTTTTGTGAACCCGCCCTACGGTCTCGACCACGAACGGGGCACGGCCATTCGCCACTGGCTGCAACGCTGCCACCTCGCTCACGACCAATATGGTTCCGAAGTGCTGGCCCTCGTTCCAGTGGCGACGAATACAGGCCATTGGAAAAAGCATGTCTTCGGCGTGGCGACGGCGGTTTGCTTTCTCTACGACACGCGGCTGCGCTTTCTCGTGGACGGCGCGGACGGAGGCAAGGGCGCACCGATGTCATGCGCCATGATTTATTGGGGCCGAAACTACCGGCGCTTCTTTGAAGTCTTCCGCCAGTTCGGCGCGGTCCTGACCCTCTGCGAACTGCAAAATGTGAAGCTCGGCGTGGTGAACGGCGGCGGTTTGTTTGAACTGGCTGCCGCTTCGTAGGCAGCGGGTTTCTCCAGACGGGCTATCCCTTCCGCAGATTGGCGACGATGAGGAAGCCGACGGCGATGAGTGCGAGGAGGATGTAGAAGCCGATTTTCACGCCTCTTTTCCAGCCGCCTTTGCGCGAGCGGCGGCGGCGGCCCTTGTCGCTGGGTCGGGAGGCGGTGGATGTGGGATCGCTGAAGGCGGCGGCGGCTCGCGGTTTCGATTCGCGCTTTGGCGGCGCGGTTGTGTCAGAGGTTTCGGTGGAATCCTGCGGTTCGGCTTCGCGTTCTTCCGATGAAGCCGGTGCGTCGCCGACCAAGGCTGGCGCTGGATTCGGCGGCATCGCGAAAGTTTCCGGCACGGACTCGGTCGCGCCCGAGCCGTTTTTGTTTTTGTCGCGCTTCAGGTTCGGCGGGAGCGTCGGCAGCAGGCTGCCCGACGCGCGATTGCGCCGCGAGGTGATGACGCCGAGCGGGAGCGCGACGTGGAGGAATGTCACCGGCCAGATTTCGCGGATCTTCGTTTTGAATTGGTCGAATCGCTCCGCCTTCACGCTGTCGGAGAGCGTGCGCAGCGAGTAGTGCGCGACGATTTTCCCGTACTGCCGGTTGAAGTCGCACGCGAAGCGGAACGCACTGTCGCGGCCTGCGGTCGTCTGGGGTTGCGCGCCTTCGAGCGCGGGCGACTCGACTTCGATCCAGTGATGCACCTGGCACGGGTAGCGCACGGCGAACGGCTGCTTCCGCGCGCCCGTGTCGGAAAAGCCGAGCACGGACTGGATGAGATGGGCGCGATATTCAAAGACGCACGACTGCGCCTCGCGTCCGGGGACCGTGGCGCTGCGCAGCTCGAACATGTCCGCGATCACGAGTTCGTTGCGCGCGCGGTCGTCGCGCCATTCGAGTGCGCCGATGCGGCGGATGTCGGGGAAAAACTGCCGGTAGAATTGCTCGCGCTTCCGCGTCACCGCCTCCTCGCCTTCCAGCAAAAATTCGCGCCGTAAATTGTCCGCCTCCGCACCCGCGGCCTTCACCATCACCTTCAGGCCCGACGGTCGCCCGCCCGTGTCGATCATGAATGTCTCCCGCAATTCATACAAATCGCCGAGGCTCGTCACCGAGGCGATCCGCTCGAGTTCCGTCGTCCCCGCGCTCACGGGCAGCCCCGTGCGAAAATCCGCCACCGCCCGCGTCAGCGCGCTGCCGCCCTGCATCGGCACCGTCACATCCACCCAGCGCCGCTTGCCGGACAAATCGTATTCCACCACGACGTGATCGAACGCATCCGGCATCGGCAGCATCCGATCGACCGCCTGCCGCAGCGCCGAATTCACCAGCACCGCGCGCGCGGGCACGCCGAGCCGTCGCAGCAGATGCACTGCGAGAAAAGCCTTGTCCTTGCAATCGCCAAAACGCCGCCGCAGCACGACGCCCGGCGACGCGGGTATCTGCCCGCCGAGTCCCGAATTCAGGCTGAGGTAGCGGATTTCATCCTGCACGAAAGTGAGCGCGCGATTCACGCACTCCGCCGTCGTCGTCGCTCCCGCCGCGATCTGACTCGCCGCTTCGACAAACTCCGGCTCGTCGAAATTTTCCGTCCACGCCGCGCACACACCCGCCGCGACCTGCGCCCACGATTCGCAGTCCGACACCTGAAACCACGGATTTACAAAATGCGACGCGGGCACGCCCGGCTCGATCTCGCGCGGGCGCACATCGCTGAGCTGCCAGTGCCATTCGCTCTCGTCCTCGATTTTTTTGAAAGACGGCGCGAACTCATCCTCGCTGTGTTTCCACTTGATCGGGCGGCTCGTGGGGTAGCGCACACTGACATGAAACGCGCGCAGCGGCACCTGCGCGGGGACGACCGTGAACATCCAGAAATTTTCCGGCAGCAGACGCGGCGTCGTCCGCACGGTGTAGCTTACGTCGAGAATGTCGCCGACGCGCACATCCTCGATCAGCACCACCACTGTCATGCGCCCGTCCACCACGAAGCGGTCGAGATTTTCCTCCCGCTGGAGAAAACGCAGCCGCTTCACATCCGCTTGATCGAGGCACTGCCCCGCGCGCCGCACTGCGATCGAATGAATCATCACGCGCTGCGTCGCGGGGTCAAAATCCAGCCGCCATTGCGCGGCTTCCTGCACCGCCTGCCCCGTCTTCAAACAGCGCGCGATGCGTTCGTGGCGCTCGTTGCCGAGCACGCGGAATTGGCGGTCGATCAGCAGCACGACCTGCCCGCCGGCCGTGGAGGCGTCGGTCGTTTCATCCAGCGGGCGCACCGTCACCCAATCGGGCGGCGGCCCGACCGTGACGCGCTCCTGCGCCGCGGACGGAATGAGGTCCGTCACGCCCGGCGCGCTTTGGAAAGTCGAGGGGTTGTCAGTGGCAGTCATCGGTTGGCAATTCGGCAGACCGCGCGGGAGCAGGCCGATGGAATCGGGGGAAGCCTCGCGGCGGCGGACGGGCTTTTCGGCCCGGTGCGCTCACTCTTCAACAGAAATCCCGCGAGCCGCGCCATCTCTTTGTCGGCGCAGGGCGCGAAATGGGCGACGGTTATTTTGAAAACGCAGAGACGCAAAGACGCAGAGGGCGCAGAGGTTTCTTCGTCGCAAATCTTCTCTGCGATCTCTGCGTCTCTGCGTTTTCAAAATGCAGTAATCCGCGAAAAGGAGCGGTGGCGAATTCCCGGCATTCGGCGCTACGGCGTCTGCACGTTGAGGCGGAAGAACTCGCGGGCCGTGCTGGCGGGCGTCGCGCTGCGGAGGCGGATCGTACGGGTGCCGTCGAAATTCACCGTGTTGCTGAGCAGCACGAGCACGGTGTCGTCGCCGGGATCGGCGAGCCACGCGGCGAGGTCGGCGGACCGTTGCGGCGTGATGGTGGCGGTGTCCGCGCCGATGCGCTGTCGCCAGGTGAAAGTCGCGTAGCCGCTTTCGATGGTCGCGGTCGGTTTGGCGGTGAGTGCGTAGTCGAGGAGCGCGGGAAAGTTCACGGGATTCAGCGCATCGCTCGCGCCGGCGCTGCCGTTCGTGGAGACGCTCACGCGCCAGTTCGCGGCGTTCGCAACGTTCGCGTTTGCGTTGATGAGCGTGAGCGAGAAGCCCGCGCCATCGGCCTCGGCGGGCCACGGCGCGGCGTCGCGGTAGGTGAAGTCGAGGATCGGCACGTTCGCGCGATCGAGCAGGAGTAATTGCTCGCCGCCGTTGTCGAGCTTGCCGGTGTACATGCCGAAGATCGTGACGCCGGGATGC
>JAYVRQ010000027.1:0-8935 GCA_043776145.1 Chthoniobacteraceae bacterium | reverse complement strand
CCACGCTCCCGGCGCGGCTGTATGCCTTGTAGGTGCGCTTCCCGAAGTCGCCGTCTTCTTCGACGCCGAGAATGCTCTGGATGAGTTGTCGTGATGTGTTTGCTTTCATGATCTGTCTGCGTTGGTTGGTTGGTTGAATCCTGGGAGTTCGATTAAAAGTTGCCCCTCGCGCGTTTGTGGCGGCGTGGGTTTCGCGACGTAGGATTTGCGGCGTCGGGCGAGTCTCCGCAGGCGCACGAGCTGGCGGATGGAATGCGTCCGGCTCCGGTCGTAAAAGCGGTCAAACTCCGCATCCGTCGCGTGTTCGACGTGCTTGAACCCAGCGTTCGAGCTGATGGCGAACTCCGTGCAAAGCCCCGGCACATTGCCCACCGCCCGCAACGCCCGCTCCGTCACGCCAAAGCGGTTCACGAGCTCGCCCGTGGAAAACCAGCGCTTCTCGGCTCGTAGATACGCTTCGAGTTCCGCCTTCATCGCTTGCCCTCCAATGTGAGCCGTTCACCCGTTCCAACCGGCGTGTTCCACTCCGTTGACTTCCCGGCGTGGAACCCGGCGTTCGCTGCCGAGAGCGTGCGCTTCAGCGGCTTCGTCGTCACGGTTGTCGTCTCGCCGATCAGCTCCGTCAGCTTCGCATCGCGCGCTTGCTTCTCCACGAGAATGATCGCGGTCTGGTTGTCCGTCAGCTTCATCGCGCCGTGCGTCTCGCCCAGCTTCGCGTGCAGTCCCCACGTGAACCCGGCGAGAAAGTTCTCGCGCTTTAGTGGCGTCATGCGGCGGCGTTGGCGCTTCTCTGCGGCTCCAAACTCCACCAGCGCGGCCCGCCCGGCACGAAGCAGGAACACCCACAGAAACTCAGCGATAGCGACCGCCGTCTCGCGCCCGACAAACAGCACTTGCGCCCCGCACAGGCACGTCTGCACGTGGAAGTAGCTTCTCAGCACACCGAGTGCGCCTTTTGCCAGCCGGTCATTCCTTCCGAGCTTCAAGTATTTGCCGATGAGCGCTTCCTCATGTTCGTCGAGGTTGAGCGAAGCCGTGTCCACATGATGCCGCGTCGCCAGCTCGCACGCGGCCTGCGCCGCTCGCTCCGCCTCGGCGGGAGATGCCGCCTTGTCTTTAGCCAGGCGCAGCAGTTTGCGGATCTTCTCCAGCGTGGATTTGCTCGCGGTGCATTCGCGCGGCGCGGGTTCCACCGGCACTTCGTCGAGCGGCTCCGGCTCATAGTCAAAGTCGAACAGCTTCTGTTTCAAAACGGCTCCTTTCTCGCCACGAAGATCCGCAGCGCCACCAATGTCTTCCACAGCACGGGTGCGGTGATGTTCTGGATGAGCGGGCGCGAGTCGAGGTTGCCCACTTTCCGGGCCGTCGCGCACACGTAGTCGTCGTCGAGGTCGTGCTCTTTGCACAGCTCGCGGATCAGGTGCAGGTAGCGGCGCGCTTCCTCCGTCTTGGTCGCGCGGTGGTTCCAGAACATCCTGCCCAGCTCGAAGGTGCGCACCGGCTTGGGCTTCGCGGGCGTCCACACGTAGGAGCCGCCCGCGACGGCTTCCATGATGGCCATCGCCGTGGTGTAGTCATTGAGCGGCGACAGCTCTTTCGACGAATAGACACCCAGCTCCTTCACCATCAGCTCGCGGTACCACTCATCCTTCGCGACGTTGCTCTTTGTGTCCTTGCCGTTGGCAGCAGCCCACACGCGCCACGCGTAGTCGCGGAGCGGGAAAAATTCGGCACGTTGAGCGAGTGTGAACATCAGATCGGCAGTTCTGGCTGTTGTGGGTTTGGTGGCGCGGGCACGCGGCCCTTGCGTCGTTGGGCTTCCGCGCGGAGATACGGCAGCAGCTCCTGCGCACGTTGCACATCCGTCTGGTGAGTCGAGATGCAGCGTGCCCGGCGAGCGCCGCTTGGATAAAGACGCGCGTAGTAATACGGACGCGACTTCGGCTTGAACACGCCTTCCATACGTGGTCGCGGCGCGGGCTTCTTGCGGCCTCCGGTGAGCGGGAGCGTGCTCATCACCATTCGTCCTCCCCGGACATCATCCAGCTAACAAGCAACTCCACAGCGATGCCCAAGCCCAACAGCAAAGCCAGCCCGACGATGGTAAAGGCAATCGCCAGCAGCGCGTTCAGTGCAAATTCACCGCTCACAGTCGCACCTCCTTCAACGTCTCCGGCGTCTTGAAGAGCCGCTTCAGCCCGCTGTCTTTCAGCGCCGCTGCCGGGCAGTGGACGATGAACTCCGCGAAGGATTTCTCGACGCGCTTCTTCATGAGTTCGAGCCCCTTCCTCGTTTCCCAAAACTCCGCTTCGATACTGGCGAGCGCGCGGGCCGCTTCATCCGGCCCGAGGTCTTCTTGCCGTGCCAGCATCCAGACAAGTTCCGGGTCGTCGGGAAGTGCGACCGGGAACGGCACGAAGGGCACCTTCACTTCCTCTTCCAATGCAATCGTCGCGTCCACTTTGACCTCCGCATCGACCGTGCGGTCAGGTAGGGTAATCTCCACGGACACCAGCTTGCGCTCCGGCTCCGGCGTGAGCTTCACGTTCCGGTCTCCAAACTTCGCTTCCAGTTCGTCGGCGAACGCTTTGAGCGTGTTGTGCTCAAAGTCAGCCAGCGCACCAGTCTCACAGAACTTGTCGAACGCCTGGAGATTCCTCGCCAGCCGCACTTCTTTTGCCACCGCTTCATAGATGGTGCTCGCCTGCTTCATGTCGGTCACGGTCGGAAGCACCTTTTCCAGCAGCGCGAGGAACATCGCCTCGTTGAGTCCCTTCTTCACGCTGCCACCTCCTCTTTGATCGTCACGCGCTCTGCCGACTTCGCTGTGGGGTCGATGAAGAACTTCTCGTCTTGCTCGAAGCGGATGCCCGCTTGCGCGAGTTGTTCCGGCGTGAGAATCAGCCGGTCGCGGAGCAATGCGTCTTTCGCGACGCTCGGCGTCCACTTCACGTACGGTTCGCCCCACGGGAGTTGATCCAGCCGGAGCGCAATCGTTGCCTGCGATTCCTTCGGGATGATCGTGCCGACGCTGTGGTTGCCCAGGCGAAAGCCGATGATTGCGTTCGGGTATTCCTTCGACTTGCTCTTTGACTCGTCGGGAAACAGCGCTTTCCGGTTCGTCGTGCAGAACAGGTGGATGCTGCTTTCCAGCCGCCCGAGTTCGTCACGGCGTTCTTGCGTGGCCTCGGTGTGTTCGGTGTTGAGCGCGGCGACTTTCGCTTCGTTGGCTGCGTCCTCTTCTTTGAGGACCAGCGCGAGTTCCGCGTGCCGGTTGATTGCGCCGACAAGCGCCTCCTCGGTGGCGAGCGTTAGATAAGGTTGTTTCGTCTTCGGTTTCTTCATTGGATTATTCGTTGGTTTTGTTTGTGAAAGATTCGCTGGAGAGTTGCCTCTCCAGCGTGCGCGGGCCGTAGCCCGCGCCCATGCCTCGCCATGCCACGCCCCGCCCAGCCTTGCCGTGCCCTGCCGCGCCACGCCGAAAGTTGTTCCGGGGAAATTGGTCGGAAGTGAACGTGTAGATCGTCGCCCGGCACTCCGGGCACACCACTTGGATCTCGGTCTCCCCGCTCTCGTGGTCGCCCACTTTCGCGGGCGTGCCTTTGGGGATGCTGGCTTTGCAGTCCGGGCAGTTCATGCGGCCTCCTTCTTGCGCGGAAGCCCACGGCTTGTGAGCCCGAGTTCCGCACGTTGAGCTTCGGTGCGAGGGACGATACCGAGCGGATTGCTGACCTCGTCTAAATCCACATGGATGCCCGCCGCAGAGGCCGCGCCGAGGTAGCTTTGAAGTCGGCGCGTGAGAGACTGGATTTGCTCGAAGAGCGACATGGCGCGCTCGGCAATCTCGTCATACGTCTCCACCACGTAGAAGCCCTCGCCTCCGCGCCCGCCCAGGAGCAGCGGCATTTGCTCCGTGGTCTCAGCTTCGGAGATGATCTCGCGCACGCCGCGCTCGGATGTCGCCAGTCCGCGCTTAGCGAGCGCGATGGAGATGTCTCGCGCAGTGATGGCATTTGCACTCCCGCGCTGGTTGCGGAGGATGTCGACGATGTCCGGTAGCATCCGGTCCATCGCATTTGGTTTCCACCCGCACTTCGCGCAGGAGTCTCCGCCGACGAACTTGTGATCGCAGTGGCTCACGGTTGCACCTCCATATCGACGTTGAAGAAACCGAGAGAGCCTTTGCAGGGAAAGAATGGCACCGGCTTTACGTCGGCGAGCACGTAGCCAAATGGCCCTACAAACCACATTGACGTTGCGGCGTCGCAAACTTCGGCGTGACGGCCTTCGACTTTCCAAAGTATCTCGAAGCCGCCCTCGAGACTCTTCACGCACCCGATGACATTTGCGACTGCTACAATGCCGCCAGTCTGCGTGCTGTGCTTAAGTGGCAGCATCTCCACTCCGCGCTCTGCGATGAAGCGTAGCGCGTCGCGCTTTTCCTCGGTTGTCGCGGGCTTCGTGGCATGGATTGCTAACGGCCCTGCGCAAGCCGCTGTGATGGCGCGTGTCCGATTCTCTACGGGCTTATGTCCGTGGGCGATGGCCCACGCCCAAGGCTGTCTGATTGAAAGTGCTCTCATGCTGCCACCCCTTTCGCGACTACGCGGAATCGACCCGTGCGGTTTCCTTTGGCGCTTGCGGCCAATTCCACGATGCGGCTGTCCCGCTGTTGTTCCATCGTTGCGCTGGCTACGTCGGCGGCGCTCACGGCCTCGCCACCGCGCTTGGTGCATTTCAGCCGCGCGCGGGCCGCTGCTTGGATCATCGTGCCGAGATAGCCTTCCTCCGCTTTCGCAAAGGCCACGAGCGCGTCGGCTGCATCGTCCTCGATCTTTCCCGCGTGGAGTTTCGCGATGGACTTGATCTCGCCGTCCGTGTGCTTGTCGCGGGTGCGAAACACGCGGATGCGCCCGCTGAGCTGGCCCGGCGCGTAGCGGGTGTTGTTCTTCTTCGCGACTTCCATCGCGAGGGCAAACTGCTCCGTGGTGATGAGCATGGAGCCCAGGCCGACGGAGTCGCGCAACTCGCGGACGTATTCGGCACGAAGCGGCTTCGCGTCGCGGAGATCGCCCGGCCAGAGGTTGTGCGCTTCGTCGAGCATCAACACTTCGATGAGCCCGACACCCAGTGCGCCTTTGATGCGGTCGCGGAGTTGCCCCGGCTTCACGCCGCTGCCCACTCCGATGCCCAGCGCGCGGGCAATGGCGAAGACGAATGTCCGCTCCGTGTTGTCCGAGGGCGTATCAATCCACACGGCGCGGTGCAGGTTGAGCAGCCATTGCCGCTCGCACATCTCCGTCTTCCCGTGCCGCCATTTCCCGCGCAGCTCCGCGATTTGATGTTCGTCGCCAGCGGCTTCAAACGCCTCCTCGATGATCGCGGTGTCCGCCGTCCGGACGAGTGGCGGCAGCGCCTTCTCGAACGTGGCGCGAAGTCCCTGCACCGCGCTGGTGAACTTGACGAGGTCGGCTTCATCGTGGCCGGTGAGCGCGCGGTAGATCTCCGCTGGCTCAAGCCCGAGCTTTGCGGCGAGCTGTGCCTCGCTGATGCGACCGATGGTGCCGAGTGGGTCCGGCAATCTCCGGCGCTGCCAGCAGAGCTGGATACGCTGGGAGTTTGCCGCGACGTTTGCGAGCCAGAGCACCGCGTGACGATGCTCGGGTTCATACGTGCGTGCAGCGTGCGCCGCGACGGCGAGGCTGACGTTGATAGGGCGCAGGTGCGCTGCGCTCATGTTGCGTTCCGGCGCATGGCCGGGGTCTGTGTTGGTGGTTGTCCGGGTCTTCATAAATAGTTCAGTAAATCTGCGGTTCGGATTCGTCGGTCGTGACGGCAGGCGCGGCGTGCGCCGCCTGGAACTTCGCCAGCTCGGCAGCGGCTTCGTTCTGCGCTCCGGCGCGGGTGTCATTGGCGCGATGCGCGGCTCGGACGATGGCGTCTTCCGCACCGCTTCGGATGTCCTGGGCAAACTGGCTCGGCGGGAGCTGCGAGAGATCCAGATTCATCGGCACCACGACTCCGGCGAGGCTGGTTTCGTCGTGCTCGATGTCGCGGAGCAATCGCGCCATCGTCGGCCCAGCGGCTTGCACGAGCTCCAGTTTCTGGCGGCGGATGACGGCTTCACGTTTAGCGGCCTCGGCTGCCATTGCGGCTTCGTCGAGGATCTCGGGCTGCGTGCAAAGCGGCAGCGTCTCCAGATAGCGACCGGCGTCGCCGGGTTGCCACGCGGCGGATGTGTCGTGCAGCAAGTGGACTTCCACATTCCAACCGCAGCCGGGCCTCCACGTCCGGAGCGCCTCTTCATCGTAGAGTGCGACCATGCGTTTTGTCTGCGTGGACATCTGCGCGGCGAGATGGCAGGCGAGCGACGTCTCGCTCCAAAAGCGGAGCCCTTTGAACGGCTTCACGTCCATCGTCACGCCCTGGCGTGCGCAGACGTTCACCGTCTTGCCGCGCCATTTCAGCAGCGACGCGGCGTCCGCAGGATGGACACGCTCGGCAGGGTTTGCCGCGCTGAGTCGCTCCCACAGTTCATCGGCGCTCTCGGTCTCGCTGGCGAGCGCGCCATTCGAGTCGATGGTTTCTTTCACCGCGTATCCGGTGCGGCGGTGATCGTGCCGGGAGTTGTAGAACGCCACGTTGTCAGCAATCTTTCGGATCACCCAGCTCTTCGGCATGAGCGCCCGCGCTTTGAGCCGCGCCCGGCCATCGCCGATGGTGCCACGCTCGAACCATTCCAGCGCGAGGCTGGCAAATCCCGTGAGTGCCGCTTCGTGCATCTGCGTGCTCGTGCCGCTGGGTGCCTTGTCATACCGCAGCATCCCGGTGGCATGGTCGCGGCCTTTCAGCCCGAGCTGGGCCGGTTGCAGCTCATACTTGCGCCCGCGCTGGCCGGGGATCTGTTCGAGCATGAACGCCAGCGTCCGCATGAACGACTCGATCCACGCCTTGCCCATCCAGTGCCCGCTCTGGCTCTCCGCAAACGCCGCGACTTGCGACTTCCTCCCGTCCATCGAGGTGCGGTGAATCTCGATCCGACCCGGCCAGATGCTTTCAAGCAAAGTCTGCGCGGCGGGTGCGCAGGCCACGGCGCCGCGCTCAAACAGGATGCGCATCGGATAGCCGCTCGGCAGGCCGAATCCCCGCAGGCCGCGTGCGAGCAAAGAGAAGACGTCCTCTTTTCCAATCGGGCCGTCCTTCACGCAAAAGCCCAGGATGCGCCGGGTCCGGACATCCATGAGCACGTATGCCTTCAGCTCCACCAGCCGCCCGACGTTGTGGTCGTCGGTCGCGATAAGGTCGATGCGGGTGTCGTCGAGCACGAGCATTTCCAGCGGGCGCAGGGTCTCGACGCTGCGGTGAATCCACGGCGCGGCCTCGCGGAGATATGCCGCCTCGCCGCGCGAGCCACGGACGCGGGCCGCTGTGGAAGGCGCAAACGGGCGCATCTGTTTGTAGCTCCACGGGAACGCCGCGCCGTTGCTGCGAATGGGCAGGCCAGGCACTTCGTTGCCCGTCATCCAATCGACTACGAGGGAGTCATACGCGCTGGAGATGTGACCGGCTCCGGAGGCGATGCAGCGGCTCTTGAACTCTTCGATCAACACGCTCGGGATGCCGAGCTTCACTTCGCGCCGGGCTGCTTTGTGCTCGCACGATTTGTTGTCGAGGAACGCTTCGCGCTGGGCGTGCGCGCCGCCGCACCGATCGATCTTATCGCGGAGGCGGCGGATCGTCTTCTCGTTGCACTCCTCGCCGAAGGCTTCCTTCCATGTCGCTTGCGCGATTTGCACGCTCTTCATTTCCCCATGCGCTTCACGGGCGAGATAGTACGAGGTCATCACTTGCTGGCGTTTCAGCGCGCGGTCTTTCGCGGCCTCCGGGTGCGACTCCCACGGCTTGCCAGTCGTCTTCACGACGGCCAGCTCGTGGCGCGTCTCACAGCGGATCATGGAGTGCAGCTCGTGAAACGTCTGCGCGGCGTGCATCGTCTTCAGCAGGTCCAACTCGCGGCGGTAGTCGTCCGGCAGCCGGGAAAGCGGGAACAGGACGCGCATCGCGCCTCCGGTGATCTCGCTCACGGACAGTCCGGAGCAGCGTTTGCGAAACGCCTGCTCGGAGAACGATTCGCCACGCTGCGCACGGACGGCGCGGATCAGCTTTACCCAATCGGGCGCGGAGAGCTTTTCGTCGAGGACGGCGGCAACGGTAGGTTCTTGGATGGCGAGGTTCATTGCGGTGTGACGATGTGCTGGGTGTGGTCCTGGTGCGGCTTGAGCCACGGGCGAACGGGGAAGTTGCCGACGCGGAGGGTCGGCGAGACGGGCGGAAGCTGGAACGGCGGCTCCGGCCATTGATAGACCGCGTGCGCGGCGGTATAGAGCTCGTCGTTCAACTCGGCTACGATGCGGCCTGCCTCAGTCGCGCCGCAGCTTGCCGACGCGAGCCGGCCAGCTTTGTAATCTTCAAGCGCCTCGCGGAGCTTGTCTAGGGCGGCGCGGGTGAGGCGTTCGACTTCGGCTTTGGTGTTTGCGTCCATCTTAGTTGCCCTCCTGCGCTTCGAGTTCCGACGCTTGCATATCGAGCTTCGTCGCCTGGGTGCGGAGTTGCGCGGCCTCGTCTTTGTAGGCGCTGCGCTGCGCGCCGTTGTCGCAATACTGTGCGTCACGTTCGAGCGAGTCCGCGTTCTTCCTCGCGTTCTCGGCTTTGGTGCGTAGGACTTCGGCGCGGCTCATCGTGCGGCCTCCTCGCGAGTCGTCGCCGCCGCAAACGGCAGCTCGGGGTTGCGCCGCCGTTCTTCGCCGCGCTTATAGTGCGCGAGATCGTTCGGCAGGCATTGTGCGCACCAGACTCTTTCGGTCTCCGCGCATACGGGTAGTGTGATGCCACCGCAGCGGCACGTCATGATGTGGTTTGTCCGGTTCATAAATTA
>JAYVRQ010000026.1:0-8938 GCA_043776145.1 Chthoniobacteraceae bacterium | reverse complement strand
CCTGGCGCGAAGTCCTCGCGCAAAGCCCCGGCGACAGCATCGCCGAAGTCTTCCTCGCGCGCTGCGCCGAGTTGCAAGCGACCCCGCCGACCGGCGAGTGGGCTGGCGTTTTTGAAATGAAGAGCAAGTAGGCCGCGCGGAAAAAATAAACTTTGCAACTCCCCGGCGCGTCCCTAAAAACCCCGCCCATGAAATCTCTGCTCATCACCGCCTGCGCCCTCGTCATCGCCGCCCCCGTTTTCGCGGGACAAATCGTGTCCGATCCCAAAGACGGGAAGAAAACCATCATGGAGCCCTGCGAGCCGGTGAAACTTTTCACCTTCGACATCGACAGCAGCTACGTCTTCGAGAGCGATTTCAAAGACCGGAAAAACGACTCGGGCGACGCCTATTCGGGCAACCTCGATTTCGGCTACCGCATTCCGCTCGGCGAAGGCTGGCCCAATGTGCAATGCGGCACCTGGAACCTCCGCATCGGCGCGCACTACTCGCGGCATGACTTCGGAAACACCGGCGGACTTCCAATCCCGAATCACATTCACTCCCTCTCCGGCGTCATCGCGCTCGAGTACCTCGTCAATAATCAGATTGGCGTCATCATTGAGACCCGCCCCGGCGTCTATTTCGAGAACGACATTTCCGGCGACAACTTCGACGCGCCCACCTTTGCCGCCTTCGCCCATCGTTTCAGTCCCAGCTTCGTCGGAGTGATCGGCGCGGCCTACGGACAGTTCCGCAAGTATCCCATCCTGCCCGTCGTGGGTTTCATCTGGGGCATCGGCGAAAACTGGACGGTGAGCGCGATCTATCCGAAGGCGCAGGTGCTCTATAAAGTCAGCGACTCCGCCAAGGTTTATGTCGGCGGTGAATACGTCGGCGATTCCGTGCGGGTGGACGACGCGAAAGGCCGGCCGGGCCGCTTGGACAACGCCGTCCTGAGTTACTCCGAATATCGCGGCACCGTCGGCTTTCAATACGCCGTGGGCAGCGTCACCGCCGATCTCAGCGCAGGCTGGGCGTTCGAGCGTAAATTCGACTACCACCGCGCCGGGCGGGATTTCAAAACGGAAGGCGCACCCTTCGTCGAACTCGCGCTGAAAGCGGCCTTCTAACAACGCGAGCCGGAAGAGAACCGGCGGCGATTAGCCCGGCCAGTCTTAAGCTCCGCAGGTTAGGGAACCACTCATGGACACTAACCGGCACTAATGAATAACTGAGTCTGGCGCGACACCCGGCTGAGGCTTCGCCTTGCATACTGGCGAAGCATCAAGGTGAAGTTTTTTCGGGCTAACAGCCGTTGAAAAACCTCATTCAGCGCCGTAGGCGCGACATGTTTATAGATTTGGCAGCAAACAACGAGCAAGCTCCGTAGGAGCGGCATCTACCGGGAACCAAGCGGACATGCCGCTCCTACGGAGCTTTGGTCGTTTGACCGCTGGTTTCTATAAACATGTCGCGCCTAAGAGGACGTCTAAAAAGTAGTCCGGGGCTTTAGCCCGAGACGACGTCCACTCGTGATGATGGCGCTCCATGCAATCCAGCGTCTGCGGGCTAAAGCCCGGAACTACTTTTTAGACGCCCTCTAAGACGCTGAGGCTCGGATCGCGCAAGAGACAGGTATTTCAACAGGCTGCTAAGAGACTGTGAAATAAGTCTCTATAAGCAGAGTCACTATCTTCCCTCTTCCTTGTCCTTGTCCTTCTTTTTTTTCTTCTCGGAATTTTCGCCGGCGGGCTGGATCGGGGTGCCCATGCCTTGCGGCGGTGGCGGCTGGGGCGCGCGCTGGATCACCGGATTTTGCTGCTGCTGCTTCCGCATTTGCTTTTCCCGCTGACGTTCGGCGTCGATTGCCGGCTGCGGATTAGGCTGCGGCGCGCGCTGCACGGGTGCCTGCGGCGGTTGCACGATCCTTTGCGGCGCGGGTGGCGCGTCGGGAACGAACTGCTTTTTCACCCGCACGGGTGCGGGATTTTCGGGCGCGATCACTTTTGCGGGGCGCTCGCTTTTCGGCACGCGCGGCGGCTCCGGGGCTGGCGGGATCGCGGGGCGATCCGGCTTCGGCTGCTTCACGCGGAGCGGCTGTTCGACGGGAGCCTTGTTCACGGGCGCATCAACGGGTTCTTGGAATTTCGGCATCACGGGCTTCTCGCGTTTCGGCTGGGGAACGTCGGGCGTTTCCTTGAAGTGCTTCGGTTTCACCGGGTCGGGCTCGGTCACTTTCGGCAAAGTTTCCGGCGTGGGCTTTGGCGGCACGGGCTCAATATTTCGCACCCTTGGCTTTTTCACCTCGCCCGTTGTTTCGGGCACGACAACTTTCGGCAATGTCTCCGGCATCGGGTTTGGTTTTACGGCCTCGGGAATCAGCGGCGCGGGCTTTTCGACTTTGGCGGGCTTGGGCGGCTCGGGCGCGGCCACGCTGGGGCGCTCGGGTTTCGCGGGCATCACGGATGGCACGGTCACGGGCGGCGCGGCGGGTTTCACGGGCGCGGGCATCCCCGCCTCGCCGATCAATTTCGGCTTTCTCTTCCGCTCCGTCGATGTCTCCGCGATTTCCTGCTTCATCTTTTGCGCCTGCGCCGGATCGACGCCCGCCCAGCCGTGGTCCATTTTCGGCTTGCCGAGTTTTTCCTTCACATGCAGCGGAACGGGCGGCGCGGCGAGGGCCACGGGCGGCGCGGCGACTTGCAGCGTGTCGCCCTGGCGGAGGTTCACGATCTTCGTCCTCTTGTTGATCGCCGAGTTTTGCGGCGCAAAATTCACGTTCACATTTTCCACCGGCTGCTGGCTGCGCGAGCGGATGAAGTCGTAGCTCGGCCCGCCGTTATACACGACCGTTTTGTTCACCGAGTTGTCGTAGGTAATGTTGGTGACGTTCACGGTTTTATTGATGATCGTCACGTTCTGCTCGGGCCGCTCGATGACCGGCGCATACGAGCGCGCGCCGAAATTACTCAGCGCCACGAAAACGTAGGCCGCGGGTCCGATGTCGTAATCGCGATCGACCGTCGCGGTGAAATTGACGTGCGAGCGCGATTCCGGCGGCAGCGGCGCCCAGCCGCAGTGATCGTTCCCGCGACGCCATGAAACCCAGCCCGGTCCCCACTCGCGTCCCGGCACCCACACCCAGCCCGTCCGCTCGATGCGCGTCCAGCGTCCGTAGTGATAAGTGGCCCATCCGAAATCCTCGTTCGACTGCCACGTCCAGCCGTGGCCCGTATGCACCCAATGCCCGTCCGTGTAGGGCCGCCAGTCCCCGCGCGTTGCGACCGTGGGGCGAAACACGTAGCCATAATCATCCGTCTCGACCCAGTCGCCGTAAGGATCGAGCGGTTCGTAAAACGTCTGCACGCTCGCCACGCGCTGCGTCTCCGGCACCACGCGCCCGACATACACCGGCTCGCGATCTTCCTCGTCCTCGACCGTGCGCTCCAAATCCGCATGAACCGCCGTGGCGCGCGGCTGTTCCGGCGCGCGCTCGCGTTCCTCCGCCACGCGCATCGGCGCCTCCGCGACCCGCACCGGCTCTTGCGCCACGGGCGGCAGCTTCTTTTCCTCCTCCTGGATTTCGCGCAGGCGCTCCGTCGCCGCTTCCCGGTCTTTTTTCACCTGCGCGAGTTCCTCCTTCACGCGCGCAAACTCCGCGTCCTTGTCCGCCGCCTTCTGTTTGTCCGCCGCGTCGATGCGCTCTTCCAGCGCGCGGATTTTTTCGTTCGCCGCCTGCTCCGCCTGGCGCTGCTTTTCAAGCTCGGCGGTCTTCGCGGCATCGGACACGGCGGAGTTGCGGTCGCAGGCCGCGAGCAGGATCGCCGCGGTCGTGAGGAGGATAAAACGTGGAGTCATGGTGAGTTGGAATGTGCCAGCTTCGACACGGGAATGAAACGCCTATTCAATTTTCTTGCGGCGAAATGCGCGCCTGGTTTCCAAATTCCGCCGCGAGTTTCGGCGCGATGAAACGCCGTCCGAGCGGGCGGCCTTCGAGCGTGCCGGCGGGCATCACGCCGATCCACGAGTTCGTCAGGAAAATCTCATCGGCGGCGAGCACGTCCTCGCGCTTCAAGCGGCGCTCCTCGACTTTGCGCCGCGCGCACACCCACTCGCGGACGACGCCCGCGCGACAGCCGCTCGATCGCGCGGGAGTGGAAATGCGGTCGTCGTGAACGAGGAAGACATTCGCCATGCAGGCGGAGACGAGTTCGCCGAAGTCGTTGAAAAAAAGCGCCTCGTCGAAACCGCGCCGCTGCGCCTGCGCAAAGGCGTCGGCGTGGAACCAGTAGTTCGCGGTCTTCAATCCGCCGAACGCGGGCCGGTGCGCCTCGTCGTGAAAGGTGAGTTCCCACGGATCGTCGGGATCGGGCGGCGTGCGATCTTCGATGAAGACAAACACGCGCGGCGCGCTGCACGGCGCGGCTGGCGAGCCGTCGCCCGCGGTGACGTAGAGCCGCGCGAACCCGCTCGCGTTTTCAAACAACGATGCCGCGGCACGGAGTGATTTTTCATCGACGGCAAACTCGCGCTCCGCACACGCGCTGAGCAGGCGAGCAAGGTGTTGCTCGAAAAAATCCGGCTCTCCGCGAGTGACGCGCATACTTTCAAAAACGGACATGCCGTAGCGGAACCCGCGATCGGTGAGGGGCACCGATTCGCTCTTGTCAAAATGGTCGCCGGTCCAGAGCCACGCGGTCATCGGGAACTCCGGGTCGCGCGCACGTTACGTGATCGTCAGTTCCTTCGTGATGCCGAACCGCTCGATCCGCTTGCGCAGCGTCGCGCGCGTGATCCCGAGCAGCTTCGCGGCGCGGACTTGGTTCCCCTTCGTCACCTTCATCGCGTGCAGCGTGAACTCGTGTTCGAGCCACGGGAGAAGCTGCAGGTTCGGATCGGACGACGCCGCTTTCAGCAGCACCTCGATCGCCGCCTCCGTGGTCAGCGCCGCGCCGCCCGCGCCTCCCGCGAGAGGCGACGTCTCGGTGGCGGCGGTCCCGAGCGGGAGGTCTTTCGGCAGCAAGAGTTCCGAAGTGGCGAGCACGCACGCGCGCTGGAGCGTGTTCTCGAGTTCGCGGACATTTCCCGGCCAGCCGTAATTTTCCAGCGCGCGCACGGCTTCCTCGCTGAGCTGCATCCGCGGCAGATGTTTTCGCGTGGAGACTTTTTGCAAAAAGTATTCGGCCAGCAGCCGCACGTCCTCGATGCGCTGGCGCAGCGGCGGGAGCTGGATGCGGACGACATTCAGCCGGTAAAAAAGATCCTCGCGAAACGCGCGCGCGGAGACTTCCTGCTCGAGATTTTTGTTCGTCGCGGCAACGATCCGCACATCCGATTTCAGGATGTCATTCCCGCCGACGCGCGAGAATTCCCCGCCCTGCAAAACGCGCAGGATTTTCCCCTGCAACACGAGCGGCATGTCCCCGATCTCATCGAGAAAAAGCGTGCCGCCGTGCCCCTGCTCGAAGCGCCCGAGCCGCTGCCCGGTCGCGCCGGTGAACGAGCCCTTCTCGTGGCCGAAAAGTTCGCTCTCCAGCAGTTGCTCCGGGATCGCCGCGCAATTGATCGCCACGAAACTTTTCGCGCTGCGCTGCGAGTAGTGATGGATGGCGCGCGCGACCAGTTCCTTGCCCGTCCCGCTTTCCCCCGTAATCATCACCGGCGCGTCGCTGTGCGAGACGCGCCCGACCATCTTGAAGACCTGCTGCATCGCGTCGGATTTTCCGACGATGGAATCCTGATGCTCCTCGACCGTCAGCGTCGGCTTGAACGTGGTCGCCGCCCGCAACTCGGCCTGGGCCTTGAGCGCCGCGTCCACGACGATCTTGAGATTGAACGGCAGCGTTTCCTTTCGGATGAAATCGAACGCGCCGAGTTTCATCGACTCGATGACCGACTGCGTGGTGCCGAACTGGCTGGTGAGAATGACGATCGCGTGCGGATGCCGCTGCCGCACTTTCACCAAAAGCTCGAGCCCGCTGAACGGCGCGAGATGCGTCTCGCAGATGAGCAGATCCGGGTCTTCGCGGCAATAGACCTTGTAGCCTTCATCGCCCGTTGTGGCCGTGAGCACACGCGTCGTGCTCGTCTGCAATTGATGCTGCGCCCATTCGAGAAAGTCTGTCTCGGGATCGACGATGAGAATGGTTTGGCCTGTTTCCATGAAAGTAAAATGGCCGCCGTGGCGGCGCGGTCGTTTTGTACTCCGCGAAGAGAGGGCCGCAAGTCCTCCTTCCCAAAATCGGGCCGTGCTTCGAGTCCGGTTCAGATGATCCATCGTCGATGGGAGTCCGAGTGGAGCGGCGTTTTTGAAAAAACACTCGTGGCTTGCAACGACCCGCCGATTTCCGTATCTCGAAACGCAGTCGTTGCCGGGCAGTCGGTTTGCGCCGGTTTCATCCTCAGCCAAAAAATCCCCCGATATGAAAATGACTCGTCTTCCTTCACCGGCGCGGTTTTCACGCGCCCTCCCGATCCTCAGCGTCTCGATCTTCGCCGCCGGTTCGCTGGCGCGCGCGGATGAACTCGACCGCTATAACTTCGGACCCAATGGCACCACGCCCGGCGTGCTCACGCCGACGGCGGTGGGGCTGCATCTCACTGCGACAAGCATCACCGCCGATGCAGGCCTGGTGCTCGATCTTACGAATCCTGTGACGCAGCCGACGACGACGCCGTATCTGCGGACGACTTTCGTGACCGCTAGCACGACGCAGGCGGCGGCGTTCACGAACAATGCGGATTTCAAATTCACGCTGACGGCGGACACCGGCTATCTGCTGAATCTCACGGCGCTGGATTTTGACGCGATGCGCGGGGGCGCGGGCACACCGCGCGGTTATGCGGTGCGGACGAGCGTGGATGGTTTTGCGTCGGTGCTCGGGACGGCCGATCTGCCCACCGCGCGCCCGACTTTCACGCATGTGAACCTCAGCCTCGCGGGCGCGACGTTTCAAAATCTCTCGACGATTACTTTCAAGATTTACTCCTACTCGCCGGCGACCGGCAGTTCGGTGGATTACGATTCGTTTGTGGTGAGTGGAACGACGGCGACGATTCCGCTCGGCGGTTATTTGTGGAAAGGAAACGTGAGCGGCTTTTGGGATGTGACGGCGGCGAACTGGACAGGCACGGGGACGACGTACGTGGACAACACGGCGACGAGCGATGTGATCTTCGATGACACGGCGACGACGAGCGCGGTGACGGTTTCGCCCGCGAGCATGAGCCCTCATTCGATGATCGTGAGCAACAGCACGGCGGCTTACACCTTCGGCGGGAGCGCGGTTTCGGTGGCGACGAATCTCACGAAATCCGGCAACGGCTCGATGACGATCAGCAACGCGCTGAGCACGGCGTCGGCGTCGCTCGGCGGCGGCACGGTGACGGTGAGCGGCGGCGGCTCGCTCACGAGCACGGCGCTCGGCGTGACGGCGACGGGAACGCTGACGGTGGCGAACGACGGTTCGCTCGGCGCGACGAGCGGGCTGACCGCGGCGGGCGCGGTGAATTTCAACAACGCCGCGCAGAGCCTCGCGGCGCTGGCGGGCGCGAACACGGGCGTCGTCACGCTGAATGGAACGGCGCTCACCATCACCGGCGCGTCGAACTACGATGGCAAAATCAGCGGCGGCGGTTCGCTTGTGAAAAGCACGGCGGGGACGCTCGTGCTCAGCAGCACGACGAGCGATTTCAACGGCGGGACGACGATCGGAGGAGGCGCGCTCCAACTCACGGGCGTGGCGGCGGCGGGCACCGCCGGGATCGCGGTGAATGGCGGTGGCACGCTCGCACTCGGGGCGAATGTCGGGAATGCGATCACCCTCGCCGGTGGGACGATTGGCGTGTCCGCAGCGGTGACGATGACGGGCGCGCTCATCGTCAACAGCGCCTCGACGGTGAAGACTTTCAACCCGCTCACGAACACGACCTCGAACGACTTCATCGTGACGGGAATGTTGCAGGGCAGCGGCGACATCACGCTCCAGACGCTGAATGGAAACGTGCCCGACTCGCAGGCCTTCCGGCTGCGCGGGCCGGCCTCGACGAGCTACACGGGGACGATCACGATCCCGCAGAGCGGAAAATTCGAGATGCAGAGTTCCGTGGCATCGGGCAGCCCGATGGGCACGGGCACTCTGGTGCTCACGGGCGGGACAAATCCCACGATCAATCAGGGAACCTATTCGCTGCTCAACGTGCGCAACGCCTCGGGCCTCGCGGTCATGAGCGATACGACTTTCGGCAACAACGTGCGCATCGCCGGGACGGGCATCGTTTATTTCAATATGCTCACCGTCGCGGGCGGCGTCCTCGCGGGCAGCCGCGCGAATCTTGGCGACCTGCTCATCGGCGACAATCAAACCGTCGGAGCCGTGGCGACCGCGAGCGCGGCCTTCACGCTCGGTTTCGCGACCGTGCATCTCAACGGCGGCAACGCGACCTTCACACCGCAGCCGGTCGGGAACACCACTTTCGTATCTGTTGAAAACATCAGCCTCGGGACGATCACCGAAAACATCGCGGGCTCGGGCATTGCGATGAATGGCGCGGCCACGCTGACGCTCGCCGGCACGAGCGGCTACACCGGCACGACTACGGTGAGCAGCGGCACGCTGCAAGTGGGCACGGGCGGAACCACCGGCACGCTCGGCACCGGCGCGGTGACGGATAACGCACTGATCGTTTTCAATCGCAGCGACAACCTCATCGTGCCGAACAGCATCACCGGCACCGGCACCGTGACCAATGCCGGCGGCGCGGCCAACGTGCTCGAACTCACCGGCGCGCAAGATTACGCGACGCTGAATGCGAATTCCGGCACGACACATCTGCATGGCTCATTCACTGCGGGCACTGCGACGGTGAACGTGCTCGCCAACCTCGGGATCGCCACGAGTCAGACCATCGGCGCGCTCAACATTTCCGACGGCGCGGTCGTCACGGTGAACAACGC
>JAYVRQ010000025.1:0-8945 GCA_043776145.1 Chthoniobacteraceae bacterium | reverse complement strand
AAGCTAAGCGACTGCAGAGCGCGGCGCGTTAGGCGTTTCCATCGCTTCGAGTCAAAATATATGCTTGTGATGGTGGTGCAGTGTTGTGAATTCAGTATCCGTAGGGTTTTGGTGCGCCTCGCCTCTCAGCGGCTTCGTCAGCCTCGCGGCGGTGTTGAATAACCCCCCAGTTGCGATCTTCCCCAAGACTCTCCCCTGAGGACGATCCGCCCGATAATGCGACAGCGGCGGCAATGCCTGCGGCAATGACAATTGGTGTCCATGTCCTAATTCTTTGCTGCTGGTATAAGTAATCTGCCCATCCATACTGCACGTCGTCAGTGGTTCCCTCGCCACGCACAACTCGTCGGCGAGCCTCGTCAATGTCTCCGTTTGCAGCCGCACCGTAAACGCGTGTCCAGGGTCGAGTATGGGGTCTCCAGTCGGAAGGAACACTAAGATTGATTTCGGGAAGATTTCCCGAAGCAGTCGCCCTTGAAGGGCGTTCGCCAGATTCGGGATCGTCTAGGTTGGGATTGTGGTAGAGGTGATTTTCGGATGAATAATTGCCGTTCTCGCAGCCAGCGATGGCAACGCAGAGCAGCACGGCGGTGAAGTTGGATGCTTTCATTGTGGTTGGGATGCAAGCATGGTTATGTGTTCGTTCATCTGTATCGGATCTTTCGCCCAATTGGGATTTCTTCTTCTCGAGCGCACGGTTGGGCACTGGTGGAAAGCATGGTTCGTGACGCCCGAGGTTACAGCCCTGGGTTAGTTGTTTTGCGCAGTGCTCCGGCTAAATCGTCTGTCCAGTGTCCCGGCCATAGGTGGCCTTCTCGAACTCCTTACCCTGTTCGGGCTTGCCTGCCTCTGAAACACCGTGGCCGAAATTTCCCCAATGACACAATTCGTGAAGGAGAGTCGTGCCGATAATATACACTGTTTGTTTCGTTGAGGTTGAATCCGTGCTTTTGCCACTTCCGCTCTCGAAGTGCTTCACGCGCGCAATGTGAATCTCAATCTTGTTTGGAACTCGGTCGCGAAAGCAGCCATTCGCTCCGCCGCCGCCGCCACACTGGCCGCTTCCCAAGTCGGTAATTACGATCTCGGGATTGTTACCCCATCTTAAAGCGTGACGTGCTTCCGCGGCGGTTAGGCTTCCGAAGAGGCCGAGATTTTTAATTACGCTGCCTACGTTGATTAACTCCGGAATCTTGTATCGGACGTAGGCTGCGAAGTTTGGATAGGTGGCAATGTCGGAAGGAGTCATTTTCATCGGTTTAGGCAGTTTGGTTGTTTGTGCAGGGCTTTTCTGAATACGGCTAACTAGTTAATCCACGTCCGCGAGCCTGCCCCTCCGCCGTCTTACAGACTCATGTGGCTCGTCGGATCGCTCCAATCGCTATATCCCGTCGAGCCGCCGATGGCGCGGACCTCGAAGGTATAGTTCGAGCCCGGGGTCAACCCATTGATGGGCATGGAGCGCGAATTGGTGAAGAGGCCGCCATTCACCCACGGGCCGGGCGCGCCCCCGGCGGCGATGGCGGCGTAGCGCACTTCGTAGCAGCGCGCGTTGGCGATGGGGCCGACGCGCAGGAGAAGCTGGCCGGAGTTGCCATTGAGAATGTCGCGAATGGACGGTGCCGCGAGGGGCGATTGCGCGCGGTTGGTGCTCACGGCGTCGAAGCCGCTGGAGAGCAGCTTGGCGAGATCGTTGCCGCATTTCTCCTGCACGTAGCCAGCGAGTTGTCGCAGCAGGCCGATGAGCGCCTCGCGCTTGTTGTTCTTTTCCGCAGTGGCGGCGCTTCCGCCCTGGGCCTGCGCGGCGATAGCCTGGGTGAAGCCAGTCAGCGCGGTTTGCAGCGCCGCCTGGGCAACGGGCGGAGTCGGATAGGCGAGGTTGCCGTAGAGGTTGTCGATGATGGCGCCGGTGGTTTCCTCGAGGGAATGGTCGGGCGCATTGGTGAAGCCGAGTTGGACGCGGAGTTGGGACATGGGTGTGGGTGGGCGATGGGTTGGGTTTTCTAGCTCTGGAAAAGGGGCGTCTCGCGCGCGAAGGCGGGATTTCCCGGGTGAAAAGCGGGGTTCCCCTCTGTAGCCGCAGCCTCCGGGGCGTCGGAACGCATTTTGTCCGCTCCGCAGGCAACTCGATCTGGCCCGAAGCAAACCTGCTGCGGTGTGGAGTCTCCCCGGTCCAGCCCGCACGCTACCCGGTGTGCCGGGGAGGTGGCCAGGTGCAGCCGGGACCATCCTTTGTCCGAGCCGGACAAGGGATGGTCCCGGTCGAAATAACCTTGTCCAAGGCGGAGAAGGTTATGTCCTCCGGGGATGGAGTTGCCTCCCAAACGGAGCGAACTGCCTCCCGAACTGAGAAAGCTGCCTCCAAAGCGAGGCAAACGGCACCCACTAGCGGAAATGTCGAAGATTCCTCCTAAGACAGAAAGCCCGCGTGGGTCGAAGCCGCTTCGCCGCTTCGCGCGGTGGGGAGCATCTCTTCACGAGAACGATGGAGGGAACCATGCGCGCATTTTCATCACAGCGACTGCGGTGGGTCAAGTGTTTGTTAGCGCCCTCGGTCCCAAACTTTGGAACGCGACATTCCCCGAAGTTGTCCGTGGGTCGATCCATCGCTACGGATCGCACCGCAACATCGAAGCCGCGCTGTACCATTCCCAATCGGGCTTCATAGGATGGAACGCAGTTCGTCGAGCAGCCGGTCGATTTGCGCGGTGGTGTGATTTGCGAAGGCGGCGAAACGCAGCACGCCCTCCGGCGGGATGCCGCTGTAGGTGCCGACGTATGGGAGCAGGATGCCGCGCGCTTTCAGCGTTTCGTGAATGCGCCGCATGTTTGCGGCGTTGCCCGCGCTCACGCCGAAATGCGCGGTCGCTCCCTCCGGCACCGCGAGCCCGAGTGCGTGCAGTCCGGCGCGAAGATGGAGCGTGTTCGCGTGCTGGCGCGCCCGCAGCGATGGCTCGCGCATTACGATTTCCAGTGCCTTTGCTGTCGCGCCCGCGACCGCCGAGGCCGGTGCGCTGGCTCCGTCAAAATAATGTGACGACGTGCGCACGCGCTGCACGAACTCGCGCGTGCCGGGAATGATCCCGCCAAATCCGCCGAGCGCCTTCGCGAGAGTGCCGCAGACGAAGAGGCTCACGCCTCGATCCGCGGGCATCGCATTCGCCTTTTGCCAAAGGCCAAGTTCACCAAGCAGACCGCGCCCGTTTTCGCCGAGCACGCCGAACCCGTGCGCGTCATCCAGCAGCAGCAGTGCGCGCTCGGAGCCCGACAGCGCACACACGTATTCGGCCACCGGCGCCAGCGCGCCGCTCGATGGCCCGACCGCGTCCGCCATGACCAGCACGCGCGGCCTTTCGCGCGCGAGCCGCGCGAGATCGTCCGCATTGCGATGGTGGAACGTGGCGACCAGCACACCAACGAGCCGCGCCGCCTCCGCCACGCAGTAGTGCGCCGCCTCGTCCACGAGCACCGCATCCACTTCGCGCGCAAGCGCCGACACCATGATGTGATTCGCGATGGAACCGCTGCCGAAATAAAACGCATCCTCCGTTCCGAAAAAACTCCGCCGCACGCCGCTCGACTTCGAGCACCGGCGGAATCGTGCCGAAGCGCGCCCGTGTCGTCGCCGAATGCACGCCGTACCGCCGCATCGCCTCGCACCCGGCCTCGATGACTTCGGGATGCGCGGCGAGTCCGAGGCGCCCCGGCTTTTCCCAAACAGCCATTTGCGGCAAAAAGGCTCTTGCCCTCAGTGGCTCATGCCCGCTTAATGCCCGGCTTTTCGCGCGGCCCAGACCGCTTCACACCCACCTTCACCCTGAAAGTTTTTTAGAAAATGGATCTCTGCATCATCGGTTCCGGATACGTCGGCCTCGTCAGTGGCGCTTGCTTTGCCGAAATCGGCCATCGCGTCGTCTGCGTCGATAACGACCAGCGCAAAGTGGACATGCTGCAGGCCGGGCAGATTCCGATTTACGAGCCGGGGCTGGAGGAACTCGTCCACCGCAACGTCGCGGCAAAGCGACTGCGTTTTACCAACTCCATCGGGGACGGCGTGGATCACAGCCAGATCGTCTTCATCGCCGTGCCAACGCCGCCGCAGACCGATGGCTCCGTCGATCTCACCTACATCGAGCGCGTCGCCCGCGAGATCGCCGGCGTGTTGAAGCCCGGCCAGTATCGCGTGGTCGTGGATAAATCGACCGTGCCCGTGAAGACCGGCGAGAAGGTGGCCGAGACGATCCGCCGCTACAACAAGGACGCCGAATTCGACGTAGTCTCGAATCCCGAATTCCTGCGCGAAGGCTGCGCCGTACCGGATTTGATGAACCCGGATCGCGTCGTGATTGGCAGCGCCAGCGACCGCGCGACGGATTTGATGAAGCGCGTGTACGAGCCGTTTCAGGCGCCGATCCTCATCACAGATGTGAATTCCGCGGAACTCATCAAGCACGCCGCGAACTCCTTTCTCTCGCTGAAGATCAGCTACATCAACGCCGTCGCCGCCATCTGCGAAGCCAGCGGCGCGGATGTCGAGATGGTCGCCGACGGCATCGGCATGGACAAACGCATCGGCCGCAATTTCCTGAACGCGGGCCTCGGCTACGGCGGCTCGTGTTTTCCGAAAGACGTGAAAGCCTTCATCGCCATCGCGAAGCAGCTCGGCACGCCGTTCAAACTTTTGGAGGAAGTCGAAAGCATCAACGCGCAGATGCTCACGCGCTTCATCGACAAAATCCGCCGCGAACTCTGGGTGCTCAAAGACAAGAAGATCGCCGTGTGGGGCATGACCTTCAAACCCGACACCGACGACGTGCGCAACTCCGTGGCCATCGAACTCATCAACACCCTCGTCGCCGAAGGCGCGCACGTCACCGCCTACGATCCGAAGGGCGCGGAAAAAGCCGTCGAGTGGAAGCTCATCGACCCCGCGAAAGTGAAGCTCGCGAAAACGCCGATCGAGGCGACCGCCGGAGCCGAGGCGCTGATCCTCGCGACCGAGTGGAAGGAATTCCAAAACCAGGATTTCGCCGCCGTCAAAGCCGCGATGCACACGCCGCTCATTTTCGACGGACGCAATCTTTTCAATCCCGACACCATGCGCGACTTCGGCTTCGACTACCGCGCCGTGGGTCGCGCGGGCGCGAAGTAGCGGCGGGCACCCGCTCGGGATTCGTCTCCGCCGGGGTGATGCCTGCGCGTGTCACTCGACATCCAAATTTCACATGCAACTGAACCTTGCAAAATCCACCGTCCGCTTCTTTCAAAACGACGACGCCCGCTCGATCACAAAGCACATCGGCACTTACAGCGTTGCCCGGAACATGAACTTCCTTCCGCATCCGTATTCGCTTGATGACGCCTTTCAATGGATTGCGAAAGCCACCGGCGACAAGCCGGAAACGAATTTCGCCATCGTGGTGAATGGCGAAGCGGTCGGCAGCATCGGGCTGCAACTGCTCGATGCCGGACGCAGCGGTGTCTCGCGCCACGTCGCGGAAATCGGCTACTGGATTGGCGAATCGTTCTGGGGCCGAGGCATCGTCACCGAGGCGGCTGTCGCATTGACCGAGTGGGGATTTCAAAACCTCGATCTCGTGCGAATCCATGCCGCCGTCTATGCGCGCAATCCCGCCTCCGCCCGCGTGCTGGAAAAGGCGGGCTTCGCTTTCGAGGGAAGGGAGCGCGCGCGTTACTTCAAAGACGGCGAGATCATCGACAGCCTGCTCTACGCCAAGGTGCGGCTGCCTTCCTGATCCTGCGCCCGCCTTGCTTTTTCAACCACTGCGGTCGCCGTCCGTGCTCACGGCACCGGCAGGAATGGATTCATCACTCGCACCCCGCCGTAGTTTTGTCCGTGATTCAGGTCTTCGGAATACACCGTCGCGCAACCCATCCGTTTCGCTGCCGCGAGAATTTGCGCGTCGAAGTGGGAGGTTTGAAATCGCTCGGCGATTTGCACCGCTTCGAGCACCAGCGGGCCATCCACCGGGGCCATCGGAAATGCCATCCACGTCTCCACCCATCGCCGTGCTTCCGCGCGCGTGAGCGGCTTTGGCTTTCGGGGCGACGTGCCTGCGCGGATGAACTCCGCCGCCACTTGCGCCGACCACGCCCAATCCTTCGACTGCACGAGCCCGCGGGCGATCCGCGTCTTGTCCGCCTCCGCGGGATCGGTGCTCACGGCGTAGAGCAGGACGTTCGTATCGAGGAAGCAATCAGCCACGGGAGTTGCGCTCGTCGCGGCTCATCGGCGCACCCACGGTGAACTCCCAATCCGGCGCGGCGAACCGCTCGCGCATCACGCGGCGAGCGTCTTCCACGGCGAGTGCCACCTTCGGCACCAGTGTCGCCGTCACTTCGTCACCGGCGAGAATGTCGAGCCGTTCCCGGCGCGAGATCGCCCGGTCGAGGATCGCCGGGTCGCGGTGGATTTCTTCGAGCGTCGTGGTCATGGCGGGAAGATGCGCACATGAAGCCTGCGACACAACGCCGAAATGGGCGTGCAGTGAGCGGATGACATCCTTCTCGCTGGGCGTGGCAGTCTAGGCACGCGCAAGGCCAGGCGAGAATTGAGGATGGGGTTTTTTAGCGTCCCTCGCTTGCCTCGAAGCGAGCTACCGTTCCTGGCGACGCCAACGATTGACGATGCTTTCCACATCAATGTTGTCCGGGCCGTCTTTCCATTGTGTGAAGAAATCAACGTCTTCACTATTGGGCACAGGGTTTGGACGATTGAAGACAAACCGTGTCGGTAGAGGCACCGCCTCGCCAAGCGCGAGACATTCTCCTCGGCCCAAGCTTGCAAGAATATCCACGAGGCCGCGCTCGGCCTCAGGCACGAGTCTGCGCACGTAAGCTTGGTCGTCGGGATTGGTGATACGCAGGCAAAGGAAAGTGCCGCATTGCGCTAGGACGGTCTCAGACAACTCATGCGGACGCTGGCTGACGACGGCAAGGCCGACGCCATACTTGCGCCCTTCTTTGGCGATCCGCTCCATGGACTTCCGCGCGCCAGCGTATTGAGAATTACCCTCGCGGCTGACGTAGGCATGGGCCTCCTCGCACACGAGCAGAATGGGGAACTCGCGATAGCGCGGGTTCCAGTAATTGAACTCAAAAGCGAGGCGTCCGATTTGTGCGGCGACGGTCGGGCGCACGTCGAAAGGCACGGTGCTCAAATCAATGACGGTGACGGCGCGCTTCGGGTCGCCTAGGCCGACGAAGTCGCGGAGGAGAGCCGCGAGCGATGCGGAATTAGTGCGCTTTGCTGGCTTGAGCAGGAAGTCATAACGCGCGTCGTTCAGCTTGCTCTGCAGGCGGATGAGGAATCGGTCAAACGTGCCGTAAAGCGGGCCGCCACTTTCCCTCTTTGTATCCGGGTTAAAGCGTCGTTCCGAAACAAATCCAGTTCGCTGCCGCCGATGACGTGAACCTCTGCGCCGGTGGTGGGATAGGTGCTGACGCCCCGCTCAAAGTCGCCACTGACTGCAATGGTGCCGATAGGCACGAGGGCAACAGTTCGCTGCGCGTAGGTCAACAACGGTGCGGTGCCGCCGGTGTCGCCTGCGGGGAATCAGCGAGTTTTTCCTGCTCCGAGATGCGGGTGATGATGCACAGGATGCTGATGGCATTCTGCTTCACCACCACATACGAGCCGAGTTGCCCGACGAGAATGTCTTCGTCCCCAACCGTGAACTTGGGCGCGCATTCCTAATCGTCTGGCAGCAAGTTCGCAGTGAGCCCGTCGCCGCGAACGTCCACGATGTGGCCAATGAGAGTTTCAGGGGATGTAGGCATGGCGGGTCAAATTGATTGGTTTAGGCGCTCGAAATTCCAAAGGTCGGCATGTCCAACACCGACTTCATTGTAGAGCGAGCATCGGTTGCTGGTCACGAGAATGACGTTCTTCTTCGCGCTCCATCTTGCGAATGCAGCATCCGTCAACTCGCAGGCAAAAACGAGGAGTGTGAAGTTGTTTCGTGCAAGTGCGTTTGCGACGATGGCGTTGAGATGCTCATCGCGCATCCCGTAGCCAATGGCGACGAGACGATTGAGCAATTTTGGCTGCGGTCCGTGGCAGAGCCAGGCGCGGAAGTCGGACCATAGCGCAGCGTAAGGCGGTGCAGTGGTGTCCGTGGCTTTGCGGTGCTGCGGGGGAACCATCAATCGCCTCGCATCTGCTGGCGTGGTCGCGTCGAAACTGAGGCGTCGGACACCGCCAGTTCCGAAATCGAACCACCCGAGAGAGCCGTGAAGTTTGTAGATTTGCAGGATGCCGCGGAGCCAATCCACTTGCGGCTTCCTCGCACCGCGATGCGTCAGCCCGTGGCTCTCTTGAAATGTCTGCGGATAGAAATACGGCTCACGGCAACCGAGAAACCCATCCACTAAGCGCACGCGATTTCTATCGGCTGCCAACTCCACAAGACCATCGTAGTTCAAGCAAAAGATGGGCGTCCAAAGTTCGCCACGCGCCTGTAATCGCGAAACAAAAACCGTATGGGCATCAAGTGGCGGGACAAGAGCCAGGAAGTGCCCGGCAATCGCTTCGGTGACCAAGTGCCGATGAGGTTTTTCCACCGCACCACCATCGTCGAGCAGGTCGAGCGCGTTCTCAATGCCATCGGCACCCAAGTCGAGCTTGGCCTGAATATCCGCGCGCACTTTCGCGGTCACATTGGCTTTAATAAGTGCCCAAAGCTGCCCTGCGAGCGGATACCCTCTACCGTCGAGATACGAGGCACCGGCGCCGAGTAGGTAGCCGACATTTTGCGCACATAAGTGTTGCGCGACTTTTGCCTCAAGTCGGCTCTGGAATGTTTTTGATGCGCTCACGGTCAGTGCCGCCTAGCGCATGTTCTATTGAAACTGTCGCCGACGGAGCAAGACGAAGGAAGTGAGTGCAAGGTGCGGCGGTGAAGGAATCTAGCGCTTGTGCGGTG
>JAYVRQ010000024.1:0-8947 GCA_043776145.1 Chthoniobacteraceae bacterium | reverse complement strand
TGATCGGGCCGGGGTGCATGATGAGGGCGTCGGGTTTGAGGCGTTCGGCGCGCTGTTTGGTGAGGCCGAAGAGCGACGTGTATTCGCCGAGCGAGGGGAAATATTCTTTGCGCTGCCGCTCGTGCTGGATGCGCAGGAGATTCACGACATCGACCTCAGGAAGCACGGCGTCGAGGTCGTGCGTGACGGTGACGCCCATTCGCTCGAACTCGCGCGGGACGAGCGTGCTCGGGCCGACGAGGGTGACGCGCGCGCCGAGTTTCAGCAACGCGTGGATATTCGAGCGCGCGACTCGGGAAAACAAAATGTCGCCGATGATCGCGACGTGCAGCCCGGCGATGCGGCCCTTTTTTTCCCGGATGGTGAAGGTGTCGAGCAGCGCCTGCGTGGGATGCTCGTGCGCGCCGTCGCCCGCATTGATGATGCTCGCGTCGAGGCGCTCGGCGAGGAATTGCGCGGCTCCGGCGGAACTATGACGCAGCACGATGATGTCGGCGTAGTTGGCCTGGAGAACTTGCGCGGTGTCCTTGAGCGTTTCGCCTTTGGTCAGGCTGGAAGTGCTCGCGGAAATGTTCACCACATCGGCGCTGAGACGGACGGCGGCCAGCTCGAACGAGGTGCGCGTGCGTGTGCTGGCTTCGACGAAAAAATTCACGAGCGTCTTGCCACGCAAGGCTGGCACTTTCTTGATCTCGCGTCCGCTCACGCTTTTGAACGCAGCGGCGGTGTCGAGGATCATCGCGATCTCGGCGGCGCTCAGCGGCTCGATGCCGGTGAGGTCTTTGCGGGTCCAGTTTGTGGCGGGAAGGGCGCTCATGCGCAGAGAAAGAAATGACCAATGACCAATGACCAATGACCAATGGTGTGGCGCTGCGCGCGGATGGAGAAATTGGTCATTGCGTCACTGGTCACTGGTCATTTCCGTTCGATCCACACGCCATCCTCGCAGCCGGGATCGACTTCCGCGAAGCGGACGAAGACGCGATCAGCCAGCGCGGTGGGGATGTTTTTTCCGACGTAATCGGGACGGATGGGCAGCTCGCGATGCCCGCGGTCGATGAGCGCGGCGAACTGGATGCGCGCGGGGCGTCCGAAGTCCGAGAGCGCATCCATCGCGGCGCGGCAGGTGCGCCCGGTGTAGGCCACGTCATCGACGAGGATGATCGTGCGGCCTTCGAGTTTCAGCGGGAGTTGCGTCGGTGCGACGTGGGAAAGGCGGCCCCGCAGATGCAGATCGTCGCGGTGCATGGCGACATCGACCGCGCCGATCTCAATCGTCACTTTCTCGATCTGCCCGATGAACGCGGCGAGCCGCCGGGCAATGGCGACACCACGCGAGGGGATGCCGATCAGCGCGATGCCGCCGAGGTCGGAATTGCGCTCGATGATTTCGTGCGCGATGCGCCGCAGGGCGCGCTCGATGGTTTGCGCATCGAGCAGAATTTGGGCGGTGGGAGAGGGTGTGGTCATGGGTTCCTTGGCGACCTCGCAGGATCGCCGTTAAAGGAGCCGGGCGGGCGGATCAGCCGTTCATCCGAGAGGGTGCCGCTGCGCGCGCCAGTCGGAGCGGTATTTCACGATCCAGTCGAGCAGCGCCTTTTCAAAGCCAATGTCGTAGCCGGCCTGCTCGCTCTGGAGCCATTTGTGGCGGAGGATTTCCTCCCGCTCGGCGAGGAACTCTTTGTAGAGCAGGGATTCTTTGACGAGGTCGGTGTTTTCGTCGGTGGGGGTGCTCATATTTTTGGTGGCGTAATTTCCATAATGAGGTTCGTGCGTCAATGTTTTTGAGCGAACCGGACGGCGCGCGCGCCATAACTGCCTCACGGCCCGACGCGTACGCGGACGAAGTATTTTTGGAAGGCGTTGGCGAGGCTGTTGCTCTGGCCCCTCGCTGTGAAGTTCCAATAAGTTGTTCAAGGCGGCGAGAAGTTGGAAAGGTGGGGTTGTGAAATCACCAACAACCCAAGCACCAGCGCCGCATAAAATCGGATAAATTCGGGGTCTTTTCCCCACCGTTTTCGCGGTGAAGCGGGTCGGACGATCCGGGCGGCCCGTTTCACATCAGTTCGGTGTAACGACGATGTTATCGATCCACCCGCGCTGTTCCTGCGGAGTGAGGCTGTAGAAGCCGGGCGCGCCGTGGGTGTGCATGGTTTTGTGCGGGACTTCGATGGTCCAGGCTTCGGGCTCGGGCCCGTCTTTTTTCCACGCTTTCGCGCGGACGGTGCCGGAACCGTCCTTGGCAACATCGACGCGCGTTTTGAGGTGATACCAGACGTTCGGCGAAAGCGCGCACGGTGCCTGCACCTTGAGCCGCTCTTGGTTCGAGTTCACTTCGATCTGCTGGAAGTTGGGCTTGAGGATGATTTGGTAACGCTGGTTGATAAGGCCGAGTTCGGTGCTCTTGCGTTTGTTCCCCTCGCTCATTAGGTCGGCTTCGATGGTGTAGTTAGATTCCTCAGGATGGCCGATGAAGACCTGGCCGCGCTGAAATAGTTTGTTGTCGATGGATTTGCAGAGCGCCTTGTTCCCATCCTTGTCGCGGACCTCGAAACGGAAGCGCGCGCCGCTCCAGGCGAGCGGTGGGTAGGCAAAGGGGGTGGGTGGTTCGATCACGTTCCAATTCGTCGGCGCGGGCTGTGGCACGGGCGCTCCCGGAGCGGTGGGTGTGAGCGGCGGTGGTTCGTTGCCGATGCCGGGGCCGGTCATCTCCTTTAGCTCGGTCGTCTCGAAATCCGTCTTGATCGGCAGCGCCGGAAGCACACGACCGCGCATCGTGCCGGACAGCTCGGCCTCACCCACTTTCAGCGTGCCCTTGAACGCGCCCGCCGTCGGGACCGGCGCGGGGTCGGCGACGAGTTTTCCGTCCGCGTCGAAGGTGCCTTTCATCGTGGCTTTCACGAGCGCGGTCGGCGGGATGAAGGGCTCGAATTTCACCTGCTTCACGTCCGCGTTTTCATCCACGGTGAAGCCATTCGCATCCAGCGTGCGGATACGCACGGGTGTACTTCCGCCGGGCTTGAGGAAGGCTTCGCCGGGGATGAGTTGCAGCTTCGCGGCGGGACCGGATTTCGGCCATTCCTCCTGCGCAGGTGCGGCGGCGAGACCTTTGTTCGCACCCTTCTTCCCGAAGCAATACAGCTTCTTGTCGGTCTGCACGTAGAGCTTGCCGTTGTAGGCTATCGGCGAGCCATAGCAGCGGCCTTCCAGCTTTGTGCGGCTGAGGATTTGCGGGCTCTCGTCGGTTGGCTTGATGATGAATAACTCACCGTTTCCGCCGGTCGCCTCCGCACCGACTTCCTTCTTCTCGCCAACATCGGCGATATAAAATGCGACATACAATTTCCCATCGCCAAACAGCGGCGATGACTGCCGCTGCTCGACGCCGAGCTTTTGCTTCCACAAGACCGCACCCGTGTCCGCATCGACGCAGCCGAGTTCGCCGAGCCCCGTCACTTCATACATGCGATTGCCGACGAGGCACGGCGACGATGCGAGATTGCCGAGCGGGTTGCGCCAGAGTTCGAGATCCTTCGTTTCAAAAAGCTGCGGCTTGCCCGGCTCGGGCGGCTTGATGCCGGTCGGAATCTTGAACGCCGCGCTCCGCCCGACCTCGCTCGTGTCAAGATTTTCGCTTTCGTGAATGACGAGCAGCGAATCCTTATACCGCACGACGCCCGCATTGATGCCACCCTTCGCACCAGCCTTCGCGACGGGGAAACGGAACAGCGGATCGCCCGTGCGCGCGTTGATGCCGACAAGCGTCGAATCCCCGCCCGCGCTGATGAGCACACGTTTCCCGTCGATCCACGTCAGCAGCGGGTGCGAGAATGAGTTATCCTGCGGACGATCGCCCGGCGCGCTCGACCACACGAGTTCGCCCGTCTTTTTGTCGAAGGCATAAAACCGATCGCCCGCCGGCCCATACGCTCCCCACGCCGAAGTAATGCCGCGCGTGATGACGAGTTCCCGGTCGATCACCGGCGTCGCCGTGCGCGAGTTTGGGAAGGTCAGCCGTCCGTATTCCTCCATCATCGAATGCTGCCAGAGCGGCTTGCCGTCGGCGGTAAAGCACGAGAGCAGACCCTGCGTGCCGAGCACATAGACGTTGCCCGTCTCCGGGTCGATCGACGGCGAGGACGTCGAGTAGCGCAGATAGATCGTGTCGCTCAGGAAATCGTTTTCGAGCTTCTGCCAAAGCTGCCTGCCCGTCTCCGCGTCAAAGCAAGTCACCCCCTCGCGCAAGTCCGGCCCGTCGCCGACATAGCCATTGATGTAGAGCTTCCCATTCGCGATGACCGGCGCGGATTGTCCGGGAAAATTCGCAGTCCACAGCGGTGCCTTCGCGTCCACTTTTTCCGGCAAGCCTGTCTCCTCCGTCGTCCCATTGTGATTCGGCCCGCGCCAGTCGAGCCACCCGGAGATGCCCGTTGCCACAGCTTTCGCGGGCGGCGCGGCTTTTTCACCCTTGGTTTCCTTCGGCGCGGCGAAGGCGGGAAGAGCGGCAAATGCAAAAACGAAAGCAAGGGACGAAGCGGAGGAGTTCATTGGTGGATTCGGGTGGACGGAATGGACGCAGTGGATAGGCGGCGGGACGCGGCGCGTCAAAGCGAATAATACTTACACGTATTATTTCTTGGCGATGTTCCGCAGAGCCAGCGTGGCGCTCGGCGGGCTTGGCACCACGCTCGCGCGACACCGACGCCTCACTCGATCGTCGTCGCGATGATCGTCTGCGTGTGGTCGGTGAAGGTCGCCAGCCAGAGCACTTCGCCGCGATCGTTGAAATTGCGCGTCACTCCCACGCTGCCGGGCACCGCATCAAGCACTTGGAAACTTTGCACCGTTTTCCCGCCAATCACCTCGCCGATGCGGAAGAGCAGTTGCAGCGCGCCGGTCGAATCCATCGCCCACACTCCGCTCGCGTTGTCCGGCGTGACGCCGCCCGCGCCCACCACGAGCGCCGCGGCGAAGAGCGGGCCGCGCCCGCCAACGATGGCCAGCGAGGTGAAGGATTCCCATTGCGCGCCAGGGATTTCCGCAAGTTCGGCTCCGCCTTGCGCGAGCAGGGTGAGCGATCCGCCGGGCGGCTGCCACCAGAGCGTGCGCCGGGCGAGGCCCTGCACGCTGCCGCCTTTGATCGTGGCGGGAAAGGCGACACCGCCATCGCTGGCGAGGACGGGATCTTTGAGCACGGTGAAATTCGCACCGGTCGCGCCGGCAGGGTCGCCCGCAAGCACTACCGCAGTGTAGCTCGATTCGAGAGGTGTCCGCAGGAAAATGCCGCTCGCATTCGCCTCGGTCACACCGCCCGCGCCGACGGTGAGCGACGCGCGGAAGGCACTGTATCCCGCGGCATTTTCTGCGGGCACTCCGTAGCTGGCGAAGGTCGGCCCGCTTTCGTTACCCGTGCCGTTTTGTGAAAGTGTCGTCACCGAGCCATCGAGACCCGCACTCAGCACCGCCTGCGTTTTGCCGCCTAAAAACGCCAGCGCCATAACCTGTGGCAGCATCGGCAGCGCCTGCGGCAATCCGACCTCCGGCGTGCGCAGCCAGCCGCGGCCCTGTCCCGGCGACCCATCGCCTGCCATAAAAGTCGCCAGCGTCTTGATTTTTTTGCCGCCCACGATCTGGCCTTCGCGCAGAAGCAACCTGAGCGAATGGGAGGCATCCATCGCCCAAAGACCGAGATCGTTTGCCTCAGTCACGACCGGCGAGCCGGAGCCGGTCTTCAATTTTCCAAGGAACGCCACGCTTGTTCCTGACACCGCCACGGACTCGAAGCTCTTGAACTTCGCGCCATCCGCGCCGGGAGCCATGTCGCCCGCGCGAGCCACCACGCGCAACGTGCCCGTCGGCGCATCGCTGAGCAGCACCGCCGCCTTCCCCGGCGGCACTCCGGCAATCGTGGCGAGGAAGGCCAGATACCCGCCATCGAGCACCGGTGCAGCGAGCGTGGCAAACGCCGCGCCATCCACTCCCGGCACACTGCCGCCGACTTCGGCGATGCTCCCGAAAGCGGTGAGGATTCCCCGCCTTTTTCCACCAGACCCGTCGGCCCACTTGGCCAGGAAAGCCACGTTCCCATCCTGATCGATCACCGGGGCGCTAATGCGCGTCAGTGCCGCATCCGGCGGGAGCGTGGCGAAATTCCCCGCTTCATCAAACGTCGGCGCACTCATGCCCGCCTGCGACGCACTCGCGCGAAGCGCACCGGCGCTCCCTCCTCCGCTGGCGAAACTCGTGGCCCGGCCCTTCGGGCTCGCCGTGCCCGGCGTCACCGTCCAGTCCCGCGCGGCGGGTGTCGGATCAGCCGTGCCGGTCACAGGATCGATGGCGCGGACGCGGAAGTTGTGCGCAGCCTGGCTGAGGAAATTGAAGGTCGCCGGGCTGCTCACCGCGATCCAATTTGCACCATTGAGCGATGCCTCGAAAGTCGCGCCAGCCTTGTTCGAGACGAAGGTGAACGTCGCCGAGCTACCGTTAGGCGAGCCGCTGGGGCCGGAGAGAATCGTCGTGTCCAGCGGCACCGTATCCACCGTCCAAGTCCGCTTGGCGGGTGTCGAATCAGTTCCTCCCGAACCGCTGGCTCGAACGCGAAACTTGTGCTCGCGATCCTCCAGTCCGGTGTAAGTCGCCGGACTGGTCACGGCGACCCACGCATCACCATCGAGCGCCGCTTCGAAAGTCGCCCCGGCCATATTCGAGATGAACTCGAACGTCGCCTTCTTGTGGTTCACCCTCCCACTCGGGCCGGAGACGATCGTGGTATCCGGCACCGGAGGTGGGGGAATGACCGCGTAAGTGCCGGAATCGTTGGTCGTCTGGTTCGCCACGACCGTCACCAAATGGCTCGCGGGCGTCGTCTGTCCCGTGATCGGCTTGAAGACCACGGGGTGGCCCCCCGCATCCAGCCCGCTCATCGTTGTCCCGCTGGCCTGCCAGGCGCCGCTGCCCACCCGCCATTGCGCCCCCGCGCTCACCGCTTCCGCAGGCAGGATGCTCACGGTTAAAGAACCACTGTTGCTGGCGGGCTGGCGCGTGACGATGAGCGTGTAGGCTTTCGTAGTAGTCCCGTCCTGCGCAGTCACCAGAACGGCGATGGGATTGCCACCCACACTGAGCGCGATCAGCGCGCTCGCGTTACCCGGGATGACACTCGCCCCGTTCACCGTCACCGTCGCGGTCGCCTCCTCCACCGTCGGCGTCACGGTCACGGATTTTTGTGTGGAAGGCACAGCGTCCGTGTAACTCATCGTCCCACTGGAAAACACGGGTGTCAGTGTCCCAGCACTCACGGTCAGATTGGAAAGGTTTGCATCGCTACCCAGGGCCGCCCTCGTCACCACGATCGTATAGGTCTTCGTCGTCGTCAGGTCCGCCGCAGTCACAACAACGCTGATGGCCGGATTACTACCCACGTTCAATGGGATCGACGCGCTCGCACTGCCCGAAGCCACGGTCACCCCGTTCACCTTTACCGTCGCTCCGGGATCCGTCACCGTGGGAGTTACCGTCACTGAGGCCGTCGCATTCCCCACGCTGTCTGTATAGCTAGTCGTCGCGCTGGAAAACGCAGGCGTCAGCGTCCCGGCGCTCAAGGTCAGGTTGGAAAGGTCCGCGTTAATGCGCGGCACGGCCACATACGTGCCTGTATCGGAAGTCGTCTGGTTAGCCACAACTGACACCGAGTGGCTGGCGGGCGGCGTCCACCCGTTGATAGGCTTAAAGCCGACGGTGTGGTTGCCTACAGACAGCCCGCTGACGGTCGTCCCGCTGTTTTGGAAAGATCCTCCGTCCAACTGCCACTGAGCACCCGCTGCCACCGCTTCCGGAGGCAGGATGTTGACGGTCAACGAACCTGTTTGTGGAATGACCACGTAGGTGCCCGAGACAGTGGTCGTTTGGTTCGCCACCACCGTCACCGTCTGATCGATGGGCGTTGTCCATCCGGTGATCGGCTTAAAGGCCACGGTGTGGGAACCCACGGTCAGCCCGCTCACTGTTGCCCCGCTGAATTGAAAAGACCCACTGTCCACCTTCCACTGTGCCCCATCAGTCACCGCCCCGGCAGGCAGGATGGTCACGGTTAGCGAACCGGTTGGAACGGCCACATACGTACCCGAAACAGTGGTCGTTTGGTTAGCCACCACCGTCACCGTTTGATTGATGGGCGTCGTCCATCCAGTAATCGGCTTGAAGGCCACAATATGGTCGCCCACCGGCAGCCCGCTCACGGTTTCCCCGCTGTTTCTAAAAGACCCTCCGTCCACCTGCCATTGGCCACCGGCAGTCACCGCCCCGGCGGGCTGAATATTTACAGTGAGTGATCCCGTTGAACCGGGCAAAGTCAGCACCAGATCGTTGCCATCGCCCCCATCGTATTCGGAAACAAGGTTGTAAGTGGTCCCGCCGAAAAGCAGAGGCACCACTTCATGTTGAGCCAGATTGGAAAAAAAAGGCCGAATCTTTGCGGTGCTGGCGTTCTCGATTACCTTCAGGATTGTCCCGCCCGACGTTGATGGCCCATAGTCCAGAGCGAAGCTGATTGTCCTGCCCGTGCCGACGATGCCATTCGTGATGAAAGGCACATCGGAACTGCTACCGTAAGTCGCATTGAGCGTGATATTAGCGATGTTGCCCGCGAGGATGGTGCCTAAATTTATTGTGCCGCCGTTTTTCGAACTGAATTGGACTGATGCGATGGCAGACGACAGAAGCGACGAGAGCGGCGAAAGATCGATACTGCTGACGCCGTCCACTGTGACATTTGTATTCTTCAACTCGGTGACCGTACCTACGTTTAATGCACTTCCTTGCCCACTTACAGTGAAGTCATTGCGGGCTGCGCTGGTGTTGATGTTGACCGCGCCAGCCAGGTCGATCCGTCCGCCGTTCACCGGCAACACGCGTGTGGTATAGCTAGTGAGGTTGGGATTACTTACAG
>JAYVRQ010000023.1:0-2693 GCA_043776145.1 Chthoniobacteraceae bacterium | reverse complement strand
CTCCACGAGGACACCCCAACACACGGGCCACCCACATCCAGTGCTGGTCCTCGTCAACCTCACGGAAAGGCGATTTCCGTTACGAAACGAGTTAGGGGCATGACTGCTTTCGGTCTGTCGATTGGAGTGATGCCGTTTTGGAAACGCAAAAGGCAAGAGGGAAAAGAGATGACCGATGGCTGCAATTTGGGAACGCTTTGCTCCAATCGACATTCCAAAGCGCAGCTCGGGGGCATCGCGGCGCGGTTCCGTGCGAGGTCAAACATGGGCAACTGTGTCGTTTTTCCAGGAAGTGGGCAAAGGCGTCTGCTGGCTGGCATGGGCATTGCCAGGTAAAAATGCCGAAACCTTCACATTTAATCGACAATACTTATGCCCACACCTACTTGGAAATACGCCGAAAACACTTTTGAGAGCGCGACTGCGAATTCGTGGACGCTGATGAACAAGATCGCGACGGATCATCTCGCGAAGCTGAAGGCCAAAGTGGGTCCGGCGGATGCGCTGGATGCGGACATCATGGCGTGCCGCGATCGGGTGAATGTGGCGATGGCGGAGTTTTCACGGACGTGGAGCGAGTGGCAGAATCTGGATGCCAGCTATGGGGCGAAGACGGATGTGCTGCAGGGACTGCTGGCGGAACTTTCCGCGACGCAGATCCGGCAGTGGGATGTCGCGATCCAGGGGGTGTATCTGGATGACACGCCGGAGTATGCGGAGCTGCTGCCCGCGGGGCGCGGGCCGTTTCAGAGCGCGGCGATCGAGGAGAAGGTGCAGGCGGTGAAGACGCTCGGTGAGCGGCTGGGGAAGTTTTCGCAGCTTTCGGTGCTGAAGAAGACGGTGAAGGATTTTCACACCAAGCTCAAGACGGCGCGCGATACGCAGAAGGGCGAGGAAGGCGGGCGCGACTCGGCCTCGAATGATGCGGAGACGGCGCGCGTGGAACTGGCGGCGGCGTTGTTTGCGAATGTGGGCCGGCTGATGGAGAAGCACAGCAAGGAATCGTACCGGATCGAGGATTACTATGACCTTGCGCTGATCCGCCAGACGGCTCCGGCTCCGGTGGCACCAGCTCCGTCCGCACCGGCGGCGGGCGGGGAGAACAATCAAGCGGGTGCGGTGGCGCGCACTCTGGAAAGCGCGACGCCTTCCAACGGTGCCTCCTCTACGCTGGTGACGGAGGTCACACCACGCTCGAACGGGAACGGTTCGCATGAGCGTGCGACGGTGTAGCCCGGCAGGAAACTCCAAGCGCCACTCGGCACCACGGCTTTCGTCGAGATGCGCTTCGTCCGCGTCTCGCCCGGCATCGTGCCCACCCTGCGAGAAGCGCCCCGGTTACGAAGCCACGCCTGAGATGCAGAAGTTGCGGCGCGAGCGGTTCCTCCTCATCGCGAAAAACGCGGCGCATCCAGCGCCAACTCACAACCTTTACGACGAGGGTTATGATCTTGACGCGAAGGACAGGTCGGAAACGGGCTCTTTTCGATCGCGTCAATCGAGACTTTCCGCGAGACGATTTCCTTTATCTCGCCAAGGACGGACAGTTCCCGGCGATTGGAAACCGGCGGACGCGCGAGTGGAAAATCATTCGGGAAGTGCTGCCGCATGGCGATTTCGCAAAGGTCGGCGATGCGTTGTTTTTCCTCACGGGCAATGAAGCCACTCGCGGGATGAGTTCGATTTCGCTGCGCGATCAGACGATCACTTCCCTCGCGAGCAAACGCCGCACACCGCCGCAGACGCCACTGGATCGCCCGGACAGCACCGCCATCATTTTGCAGGCCAGCGCCGCGGGCCTCATCGAAGTTTTCACCCAGCCGTTCGACCCGGCCAATAACGCCACGGCCCTGCTCACCGAGTCCCAACCGATCAGCAAAGTGATTTTCGATCCTGCAAAGAAAACATGGAAGGATCCCGAACCCGACAAAAGTTACGCCACGGCGTCGGGCGGCATCCCGCCACTCACTGCCGCCGGAACCGTGCTGGCCTACAAAATGAATCCCAACTCGAATGTTTGGACCCTGCAACTTCCACGCGCCGAAATGCCCAAGTCCCGCGTGCCCATCGAGTTCGTCGCACCCGTCGGCAACCGTCACCACTTCGGGAACCGCGTGGAACAATGGTACTGGATTCCGTCGGGTTACATCGTCATTAGTTCGCACGTCTGGTTCATCCCGCAGTCCGAACTCGACGCCTACCTCGACACGCACACGCCGACGAAGACGAAACCGGCGCACGCGCGCCACTGCCGGCCAGGAAAGCAAGCCCGCGATGATCCGCACCACTCCTGATCGCGCCAACGAAGCCATCCCGAAAACCGTGAAACACCACCGCCTTTTTCTCGCCGCAGTCTTCGCGTTCCTCGCGCTGGGAAATTTTGCGTCCGCAAAAGTTTCGCCGGACGAATTCGTCGCCGCGTGTGCGGCGGGCGATCAGGCGAAAGTCGAGAAGCTGCTCGCCGCCGGGGCGGGCGTCGAAGCACCCAATAAACTCGGGCATTCGCCCCTGCTCACCGCGATGCTGGCCCGCAAGACGGAAGTCGTGGAACTGCTGCTGCACCGCGGGGCTGATCCGAATGCAGTGGGATTATGCCCGGAAGAAGATTGCGGCGGCCACCCTGCCCTGCCGCTCGCGGTTTATCTCGACGACGCGCCGATCGTGAAGCTGCTGCTCGCGGCGAAGGCCGATGT
>JAYVRQ010000022.1:0-8993 GCA_043776145.1 Chthoniobacteraceae bacterium | reverse complement strand
CTTTCACCTTTTGCGGAAGCTGGCCGTCCATCTTCGCGGCGCGCGAGCCTTCCTCCTGCGAGTAGGTGAAAATGCCGAGCCGCTCGAAGCGCGTGCGTTCGATGAAGTCGAGCAGGCACTCGAATTCCTCCTGGGTCTCGCCGGGAAAGCCGACGATGAACGTGGTGCGGATCGCGATGCCAGGGATGCCGGCGCGGATGCGGGCGATGAGATTTTCGATGTGCTCGCTGCTCGTCTCGCGCCGCATGATTTCGAGCATCCGCGGGTGGATGTGCTGAAGCGGCATGTCGATGTAGCGCGCGACTTTTTTACAAGCGGAGATGGTGTGAATGAGTTCGTCGCTCCAATGCGCGGGGTGCGTGTAGAGCAGCCGAATCCAGAACTCGCCTTCGATCTGGTCGAGTTCGAGCAGCAGCTTCGTGAGCGTCGGCCCGCGCGAGGAATCCACGAGCGCGCGCGGCCCGGCTTTTTCCGCCCAGAGGTCCATGCCAAAATAGGTCGTGTCCTGGCTGATGAGATTGATCTCCTTCACGCCCTCGGCGACGAGCCCGCGCACTTCGGCGACGACGGATTCGATGGTGCGCGAGCGGTGTTTCCCGCGCATCTGCGGGATGACGCAGAAGCTGCACGGATGATTGCAGCCCTCGGCGATTTTCGTGAACGCAGTGTGCGCGGGCGTGAGGCGGAAGCGCGGGGTGTCGTAGTCGGGGATGTAGGTGGGTTTGCGCGTGACGAGATTCAGGGGCTGCCAAGCCTCATCTGTCAGTGGAGAGATTGATAATTGAGAATTGCAAATTGAAGATTGAAAACTGGGACGCGCGAAGACTTGCTCGATGATGCTCGCAGCATCGGCGACTTGATCGAGCCCGATGAAGGCATCGACTTCGGGCATTTCACTCGCGAGGTTTTTGGAGAAACGCTGCGCCATGCAGCCGCTCACGATCAGCTTCTGCCCGGCGCGCTTTTTCAAGCCGCGCGCCTGATGCGCTTCGAGGATCGCCTCGATGGATTCCTCCTTCGCCGAGTCGATGAACGCGCACGTATTCACGATGAGCACGTCGGCCTCGTCCGCATCCGCGGTGATTTCCATCCCGTGCCCAAGCACGCCGCCAAGCATGATCTCGGCATCCACGAGATTCTTCGCGCAGCCGAGCGAGATCATGCCGACTTTTTTCGGCTGGGCGGCAGTGGCAGGCACGTCGTTATTGGATGGCAACGCCGGAGCCTTGATACGCGATGGCTGCGCCGTTCTTGCGAATGACGACGGAGCCTTCCTCCCGCACTTCGATGAAAAAGCGCGCACCGTGGAGTTTGAGTGGCGGAGCATTGGTGTAGAGGAAATCCTCGAAGATCGGCGTCGAGGTCGCATCGTCGCGCCGCACCGTGATCCACGTCTTGCGGATCGGCTCGATCACCACCTCGTTGATCGTCCCGCTTTCTTTTTCGGGCGCTGCGCTCTGCGCGATAAATTCATGGTCGGCGGCAACCGTGTCCGCCGCGGGAGCGGCTGCCGGCGGGACTTCAGCCGGTGGCACGGGTGGCGGCGGCGCGGTCTCTACAATCACAGGCTTTGCGGGCGGTTCCGCCGCCGACGCAGGCGAGGGAACATCGCTGGAACCGCCTCCCGACACGGGGATTCGGTCGAGGTTTTCGAGTCGCCTCGCATTGATGTAAAGGTAGCCGCCGCCCGTCACGGCGATGCAGAGAATGAGGAAAACGATCAGCGGCGCGAGCGAGGGTTTGCTCGCCTTGCGGCGGTAGGCTAGGCGCTCCGGCTCCTTCGCCGGGGCGCTGTTGAGATACTGGTAATCGGAAATGCTGACCGGGCTCGGGTTCTCCAATTCGCTCATCGCCGCGCGCACATCGACCCCGAGAAAACGCCCGTAGATTTGCAGGAAGCCTTTGACGTAGGCGTTGTTCGGGAAGCGGCTGTAATCGTCGTGTTCGAGCGCGAGGATTTTATCCGGGCGCAGCTTCGTCACATGGGCGACCTCATCGACGGAGAGCCCCTTCGCGAGGCGCGCTTTGGAAAGTTTTTGGCCAGTGGTTGCGTCCATGTTTTACGATCGTTCCCGGCGGAACGGGCGGGATTGTAGCATCACTTCCCTTTCCGCGCGCGAGCGATTTTTGCTCGTGCCGCACAGCCACGCGGCTCGATCAGCGGCGCGAGACAAATTCGACGGCCTCGCGCCACCACTCCGCGTCGAGCGAATTGTGAAACGTATTGTGCCTCCCCGGCTTCACCCACAGCCGCTTTGGCCCCGTGAACGAATCGTGCAGCGCCTTTCCGAAACGGTTTGGAATCACCTCATCCTCCTTGGCCACCACCAGCGCCAGCGGACCCTGGAAATTTTGCAGCCACTCGACCGCCGGATAACGATCCGCCAAAATCCACCGCACCGGCAGCCACGGAAAGTGATGCGCCGCCACATCGCTCATGCGGTTCAGCGGAGTGATGAGAATCAAGCCGGACACCAGCGCCGGCGCGCGCGCGGTCACTCCCGCCGCCACGCCGGAACCCAGCGATTCGCCGACGAGAAAGACCGGAGCCTCGGCGCTTTCCTTTTTCAAAAGCCGCAGCGCCTGCTCCCCCGCATCGAGCAATGTCTCCTGCGAAGGTTGTCCGCCGCGACTGCCATAGCCGGGGTATTCAAGAATGCAGACTTCGCAATCCGCCACGCCTGTTAGATCGAGCGCGTATCGCACCCGATGCAGCGCGTAGCCCGCATTCCCATGAAAAACGAGGAACCGGGCTGCGCCCGCACTCCCTTGCCGCCGATGCCGCCAGCCGATCAGCGTTCCTGCCTCATCGCGCCAGGGCTCCATCGCCTCGGCACGCGCGTGGCCGAGGAGCATTTCCTCGGACGCCTTCGATGGAAAATAGATCAGCTTCCGCTGTAAAAATGCGATGCCCACGATGGCGAAAACATAGACGATGAGCAGCAGACGGATGAATCGCCAAAGCGCAGGCCGAAGGTTTTTGAGAACCATTTCAAGTAAAAGGTGCGATGCGCGCCAAGTAGCGGCGAGCTTTATCACAGGGGAGATGCGGGCGGTCTTTGGTGTGGGACGCTTACCAGTTCCGCAGATTCTTGTTCCGCTCCTCGTCGTATCTCTGCCCGGCGTGATGTGCCGTGCCTGCGTTCCGAGCGTCCTTCCTTCCGTTCGATTCGCGAAAAAAAGGGTGAAAATATCGGGCAGCTTTTCCGCCGAAATTCCGAGTCCGTCGTCCTGTACTTTCAGCACTGCCTCGTGATTTTCTCGGGAAGCGGTCACGGAAATATGCCCGCCCGTGGCGTGTATTTGAAAATGCCGTCCGGCGAAAGCTCGACCAGCTCGCGATAACGCACTTCGCTTTCCCACAGCGCCCGGACCGCCCGCAACCGCCCGGAGATGTCCGTGATTGTCGTGCGATAGACGGTCTGCCGCGCCCGCCATCCATCGGCGGAACGCGCGGAATGTCCATCGCCCCTGCCGGGGCGGATCCTTCGGGCGCACCATCCGGTGGCTGCGCCATCGCTAATTTCCATCGGCCCTCCGTCCGCGCATTTTTTAGACAGCACTGCCCCGAGCAGCGAACGCAACGCCGGGATGTCCCACTGCACCGCGCCGGCAATCTTGTTGTCGGCGGTTTCATACGGGCGCACTCGCAGCCGGTGCCAGCGCCCCTGCCGGTCGCGCAGCGGCGGCGCTGCGGAGCAGATTGTTCAGGTCGCCGTTGTTCAGCCCCATTGCTTGAGCAAAGTCGTGAACGCCTCCCGCCCGCCCACCGAAGCGCCGACGCCGATGACCGGGCAAGGCTCCGCACTCGCCGTTCGCATCTCTTTCACTTTTCCCGATGCCGGTGCTGGAGACGCAGCGATCAGCGCTGCCTTCTTCGTTCATTGACGCGGCTTTTTCATGCCGCGCACGCTACACATTCCCCCGCTCCGCACAGCGCAAACTGATGTCCGTTCCGTGGCATGCGCCCATATTTGCGACGGCTCGCGGCTCTTCATTTCGCTGCTGCGGCGGTGCCCGATACACCCCGCACTTGCGCCGACGCGAATTCGATAAAGTCAGCGTCAGCTTCCGGTTCGCGCCGCGGCAGTGAGTGCGGCCGCTTCGCGGTAGCAGCCTTCGAGCACGCGCGTCTGCGCGGCGAGGTCGAACTCCGCCATCACCCGCGCGCGCGCCACCGCGCTCATCGCCGCGAAACGCACCGGATCGCGCGCGAGCGCGCGCATCGCACTCGCGAGCGCCGCGGGATCGCGCTCCCCGACGAGCCGCCCGCTCACGCCGTCCTCGACCGCTTCGGGAATGCCGCCGTGTCGCGTCGCGAGCACCGGCAACCCCGTGGCCATCGCCTCCAGCATCGAATTCGGCACGCCCTCCTGATCGCCGTCCGCGCCGAGTTCGCTCGGGTGCAGGAAAAGATGGGACCCGGCGTAAAGCGCGCGCAGTTTTTCCTGCGAAAGAAATCCGGTGAAGGAAACCTGCGCGCCGATTCCCAAGTCGGTCGAGAGCGCGCGGAGTTCGGCAAGTTGCGGCCCTTCGCCTGCGATGGAAAACGTCGCGCGCGGAAATGCGCGCGCGAATTCCGCGAAGGCGCGCAGGCTCGTCGCGAGCCCCTTTTTCGCGATCAGCCGGCAAGCCTGCACGCAGCGCCACGCGCCGTCCGCGGGCGCGGCGCGCTGCGCAAAGGCGATTTGTCCGAGTGGAATGCCGGTGCGATGCAGCCGGATTTTTCCCGCATCGCATCCCATCGCGATGAGCCGCTGCGCGATCGACTCCGAACGCACGAGCAGCAGCGCACATTTCCCAAACATCCGCCGCGTGCGCGCGAGATGCGCCGGTTGATCGGCGGCGATCCCCGCGTCGGCTCCGTGAAAACTGACGATCACTGGAATGTCGGCGACTTCAATGAGTGGAAGCAGATGCACGCCGATGTGTCCGAAATAAATGTGCAGCACGCGCGCACCGACGCGCTGCAATTCCGCCAATGTGTGCCGTGCCTCTGACGCATAAATCGTGATCGGCTGCCCAAGGATTTGCTTCTGCCAAAGCCGCCGGAGTTGATGCGTGCGCGGCTTCGGCTGGAGCACGATGTCCCCGAAAGGAAACGTCTCCGCATTCTCCCGCTTCTGGCAAAACACCACGGGCCGAAACGCGCGCAGCGAAATGATCTGCCGGTACAAATGCAGCATCTCTGGCTTCAAAAAAGTGACGACATACTGCGCCGCGACGGGCACTGCAGAAGAGGCGGCGAGTGTTTCAATCACGCGCCACTCTATCCCGTCCATCGCACGTGGAGAGAAGTCGAAACTGGATGCGAGGATTCACTTCAAAGCAGTTTGCCTGAAGCTGAATACCTGCATCCTTCACCCTGAAAGCTCAATGCAACCAGCCCGCGGGATTCATCCTCCCAGCTTGACAGGTTCAAGTTCCACCCCGGACGCCTCGTCGTTTCACTTTCGGAGGTTCAACGCCCAACGTGCCGGCCAGCAATGCTCCACCTTTCGGGGTTCATGCTTCAAACTCAGACGGTGGAAATTTCACCCTCCGAGGTGGAGTTTCCACCTGCAAGGGTGGATTTTAGAGGCTGTCCGATTGGGAATTCCGGCCAAAACAACGCTAAAACAATCAAGAACGCCCTGCAGCCAAATCAGGGTTGAAAATGTGGATTTGCACGAAATTCGCCGATTCTTCGACGCATTGGCTGGACGCAACCGGGACCGGGCGAAGGCGGCTCCGTTTGCGAAAAGTGACACGGACTTTTCAAGCCATCCCGATCCCTTCGCAGGCTGGAAAGCCTGTGTCACCCTGCACCCGCGCAAAGTGAGCCACTACTCGAAGTCAGCCCCCGCTATTTCGCCGGCGCAGGCTGCGGCTTGGTCCCTGCGGCATTCGCCCGCTGGAAAAAGGCGTGCAAATGCTCCGAAACCGTCTTCAAACCCGGATTCTTGTCCGCCGCCTGAGCCGCCTCACTGCTTACCCCCATCGTTGTGTCATCCGTATCCTGGAAAAGCTGTTGGAAAACCGTGCGCAGCGTCGCCAGCGTATTCGCCAACTCGAAATCCTGGGCAAACTCATCCACATCGAAAGCTGGCGGCACCACGTTCGGATTATCTTTCGCCGCCGCCAGACAAGCCTGCACCCATGCCAGCCGCTGCGGCCCCATCTTGTAAAGCCGCACGCGCTCCTGACTCGTCAGCGCTGCAAAAACGGCAGCAAGGCCCGGATGGACGCGACCGCATCCTTGATCTTCTGTACATTGGCAGTGGAGAGAGTGGCGGAGATGTTTTGATAGGACATAAATGGAAGTTGTTTTGAAGTGTGTCGCGTGATTCGCAGAAAGAATGCCAGCCGAACCACCCTTTCAAAAAAATCGCGACTTTTTTTGAGCCCCGTTGTCCCTAGTCATGAAGGACGCGAAAGGCAAAGCGTCGAAATGGCAGCATGATGCTGCGGTCACCACGGTTTGCGATCAGATGCCTGGACACGTCTTGCGCAGGCATTTCGTCGAAAACCCAGGCAAAAGCCTGTCGCCGATCCAAAATCGGTCACCTATAGAAACTTCTCGAAGAAAGCCAGTGTGCTCGCCTTGGAATCAGTCCTTGCTTTCGTATTGCTCGGATCAGTGCCTGCGAAACCGTGCCCGGCACCGTCATACGGGATGAGTGTCACATCCGCCCCTTCCTTCCTGAGGACGACTTCGATACCCGTAGCGTTGGCATAATCGACAATGCTATCTTCTATCCCATCAGGCAACCTACGCCCATGGTGGAGCAATGCGTGCAGCGGATGGCCGCCGCCTGGCCCGATGCCGCCCAGCTCGGCTAACATCGGAGCGAAAAACGAAACCAAAACTTTAGAAGTGGACCGCAATCGCAAACACAAATGGCCGCCGAGTGAAAAGCCGAGTAGCCCGACCCGCAAGGCGTCAATGCCCCTCAGCTTGCTCGCATTCGCGACGGTATCCGCCAACGCAGTTTGCCACCGATCGCGACCGAGCCAGTCTTCGGGGTGTTGCGGTCGAGGGGGGCTTCGTCTTCGTGATGGCAAAATAGTTTGGGACCACGACCACGAACCCTTTGTCGGAAAGCTCCTTTGCGTATTCCATGATCATCCTCCTCCACTTCCCATGCTCATTGTCCACCAACCCGTCACTGCCATGCGCAATGACGATGCCCCCTCCGTTTTGCTTCCCCTTCGGATGGAATATTTCGGGCTTGGTGTCTGTTCCTGCAATTTTGGCTTTCGTTGAGTCTGGCATGATGTTTCTCCGGTTTGGGTTTTAGATGCAATTGGGGTCGCGACCCCTGCGTTCACGATGCTCTTTTCGCCTGGCTCGCCAGATAGACCTCCTTGCGCAGCCGGTTGATTCCTCCCATCGGCCTATGCTCGGCCAAGGCGTTCCAAGGCGAAAAGGCCATTGCCTCGCACTGCTCAGCCAAGGCACACCCCGCGGGCGACGTGACATCCTGCACGCCTATCGTGAGCGTGGCGACACAAACCGGCGTTGACACCGTTTCGTTCCACTCGACGAACACATCTTCGACCGGCATCGCCTCTGGATCTGTCTGCAGCTGGACGCGAAAGTCGAAGACTGCGGCCTGCGATTTCAGCCGCTGTTGCAGGGCATTTCCCAAGTAATCGAACTCTCCTGCCGGGAGCTTCTCGGGGTGGTGTTCACCCTTGGGCAGCTTCTCGACGTCGGCCGGCAGTGCCGTTCCCACGAAGATAGGTGCCGCGGAATACTTTACGACCCTGCCACTTTCGGTCCCGGCGCGGCCGAGCCAGTATGGTGAACCACTCCAGTAGGTGCTTTCGAGCGAGCTGGCAGCCTTCTTTTCCCGCATTTCTTTGATGATGAGCACGAGCTTCGGATGGGCGAGCGCAGTGGTAAGTGCAGCCGCCGTCTCAGCCCACTCTCGTCCTCCCAAAGCATCACGGATGTGAAAGAATTTTACGTATTCAGCCGGTGTCGCAAACGGGAAGACCGGATGGTTGACCATCAGGAAATCCTGGCACCGGCTGTTAATCTTCGAGTCCGCTGGCGTCCCATCCACGTCCAGCAGCTTGATCGCCATGCCTCGCGCCGCACCCATGGCATCGTTGCATCGCGTCTCCGAGGCATTGGAGAAACGGACGACCGCTTCATAAGTCCTGCCCGCCTGACCAAACACGCCGTGAGCCAGGTAATCCGGCAAATCCTCCCGAATCTTGAACACCGCCCGCACACAACCAGTCGGCTTGGCATGCTGGCGACGCATCGGACATCCTCCTTGCGGAATCTTCCCTTCACCGACTAATTCCTCCGTCCGGTGTGCGGCCAGTTTAAGCATCTCGTCCACGAGTGCCTTTTCGCCTATTTTGTCGGGGTATTCGCAATTTAGTTCATGTTTCATAAACTGATCAGATGGGAGGGTAGATTGGGATTACGCTGGATTGTTTGCGACCCAGACGAATACTGCGGCGATGAGCGTCGGCAACGTCTGCAGCAAGAGAGTCTTCCACGTCAAAGTAACGCCAACAAAGCCGGCGATCGTTACGCACGAGAGGAAGAAACATTTGAGCGAAAACGAAATGTCTCCAGTCACGAACACGCTCCAAAGCAATCCGGAAGCTATGAAGGCATTGTAAAGTCCTGCGTTTGCAACAATCGGCGAAACTTTGTCAGCTTCATCCCTGGTGAGCTGAAGCTTTGGAAATCGCTCGCGAAGGTTCCATCGCTTCCACAAGAACATCTCAGCCCCCGCAACTCCAAAATGAATCGCTCCGACCAAGCCGACGGCATAATTATCGAGGGTCTTAGCAACTTTAGAGGGGTTCTGAGCGGAGGTTTTTGAGTAAGAGAAGGGAGAGATTATCGTGACGATGGTTCCAACGCCATGCGGATTTTTTTGCGGTGGAGGAAAAAGTATTGGGCACGGATGCCGCGCCATTTGGCGAGGCGCAGTTTGGTAAAACTCCAGAAGCTCTCGCTGCCCTTGACGTGATTTTGGCCGCGG